>JAHQWA010000204.1 GCA_019634045.1 Saprospiraceae bacterium | reverse complement strand
GATAGTGGTGATCGTTTAGGTATTTCAGTAAGTAGTGCGGGAGATTTCAATGGTGACGATCTCGCTGATCTTATTATTGGTGCATATAAAGCTGAATCTAATGATTTTGAGTCAGGGGAGAGCTATGTAGTATTCGGCACTAGCAACGAAATCTCTTCTCTTGATTTATCAAGCCTGGATGGCAGCAATGGTTTTGTCCTTAAGGGGATTTCTTTTTTGGATCACTCAGGTAGTTCAGTAAGTGATGCAGGAGATGTCAATGGAGATGGTCTCGCTGACATCATTATTGGGGCTCCTGTAGCATCTCCTAATGGTAGTGCTTCAGGAGAGATCTATGTGGTGTTCGGTAATAATAATTCGGATTCTTCTATTGAATTGTCTAGCCTCGATGGTAACAATGGTTTCATCCTTAAGGGGATTTCTTTTTCGGATCAATCAGGTGACTCGGTAAGTAGTGCGGGAGATTTCAATGGTGATGGTCTCGCTGACATCATTATTGGAGCAGCTAATGCTGACCCTAATGGTGCCACGGTAGAATATGCGGCCCGAGAACGTACGGTTCACATCCAGCACGACTACATTACGGTGGAAGGCATCAATGGCTTTGGTGGTAAGTTTCATCTACAGGGGGATCATGCTGTGATTCGTAACTGTATCATTCGACATGGGTTGGAGAGTTTAGATGAGTTGGATAATAGTGATGCCCAGGTTGGTAATGGCTCCATTCATATTCAGAGCAGCAATAATCTCATTGATAATAACCTAATTGAGTATGGCTCCTTGAATGGGATATTTATGCAAGGTTGGAATGGTGTGCACGGCAATGAAATCCGTCAGAATGAGATTCGGTATTTCAATACCGTTGGTATCCATGCTTCTCCGATTCGCGCCATTGGCCTGGGCTCTAAGATCTTGTACAATACCGTGTACGGTGCGGGTCGTGATGGCATCTTCCTACCGAATCAAAATTGTGAGATGGCCTATAATGATTTCAGCGACGTGATGCGCATTAATAATGATGGAGGCCTGTTCTATGTAGTGGGGAATGCAGACAATAAGAATACCTCCGTGCACCATAACTGGTTTCACGATAGCGGTGGGCCGGAATATGCGGATGGTCGTACCGCAGGTATTTACCTAGATAACAATAGTAAAGGATATGATGTCTATCGAAATGTAGTCTGGAACATCACCTGGACGGCCGTACAGATGAATTGGTCAGCCTGGAATAATGACATCTTCAATAATAGTTTTTGGAATGTGGAGCATGCAATGGGTGTCTGGCTCAATGGTCATACCCAGATGAACAATCGGATCTTCAATAACTACAGCCGTGAATCCAATTGGGACGGGCAAGAACTGAGTAATAACATTGTGGATAGCTCCGACCCATTCACGGACTTAAACAATCAAAACTTTCTCCCTAAAGCAGGTTCGCCGCTCGTTGATGCAGGAATGGAGATTGCCGGAATAACCGATGGATTTACAGGCTCTGCTCCTGATGTCGGCGCTTATGAGTTGGGCGGGGAGCAATGGATACCTGGGGCGACGCGGGCTGGAGTGCCAACGGGTGTCTTTGCGCCTAAGGTCCCACAATTGGAGGTTAAGACTTTCCCTAATCCTACAAATGGCCTGAGTCATTTCCTTATCGAATTACAAAATAGTAGTCCTGTGAATTGGAGTTTGCTCAGCATGGATGGCCGACTGATGGCTTCAGGTGCTCGTACGTACCTATCAGCAGGAGAGCATAAATTTGAACTTCCTACCACTGGACTACCTGCTGGGATTTATGTTTTGCATGGCCGAACCAGCGAAGGCTTCTTTACCGATCGGATTGTAGTAGAGTAAGGAGAATGGTGGTTTAGGTGTTGTACAACGGAAGAAGGCTGTCTCATAGATCTGAGGCAGCCTTCTTTTATCTGATTTCCGTCAGAGGAAAACTATTCCTCGTCTGCTGGAATCAGGTTGTCATCTGAGATTCGATCAATCAACTTGTTGTAAGGATCGATTCCCGCTTTTGCAGGTAGCTTATCAACGATAATTTCCATCTCCTGCTGACCGGGCTTGATCCAGTGCTTCTGCAAGTAGATAGGCTCTAGCTTCGTCATCCCTTTATCATTCTTACCATCTTTATCGAAGATACCGATTTCGATTAGGTTGGCACGATCTGGTCGGGCCGTCTCGTTGCCATTACCATCGTACTGGATCTTCTTGGAGTCGAAGGTCATCTTGACTTTGTATTTCCCGTTATCAAGCGCTTCATACTTGACTTCACGCATGCGGTTTTCGTAAAGTGTGATGTTTTGGAAGGATTCCTCAATGAAATACTTTAAAGAATCTGGCGTCACAGAATCAATATAATCATACCATTCCAAGGAGTTAGGAAATGGTGGTTCGGAGCGAAAAGCAGCATCTGCTAGGAAATCGCTGAAAGCCCGGTTGAGTGAATCTTCCCCTACATAATCCTGTAGGGCATACATGACGTGTCCTCCTTTTCGATACCATACGTAAGCTTGGTTGTCGTTATCAAGTAAGGTCTTCTCAAATTTGGACTCCCCGGCACGCCCTCTTAGGTAGCTGTCTAATTCGTACTTCAGGAATTTCTGCATAGCCTCTGGGCCATATTCGTTTTTCATTACCATGAAGGAACCGTATTGCGCCATCGTTTCACTGAGTTGGTTGGCTCCTCGCGTATTACTAGGCGTGATCTGGTGTGCCCACCACTGGTGAGCAACTTCATGGGCAGTAACAAAAAAGGAATAGTCGAAATCATCCGGATCGCTAAAATCTCCTACCCAGCCAAAGCTTTCCGCATAAGGTACCGTATTAGGAAAGGATTGGGCGAAAGTGGCATAACGCGGGAATTCCAGAATGCGCATCTGCCTAAACTGGTAAGGTGAGAAGTTGGTATTGAAATAATCGAAAGAAGCTTGTACCGCTCTAATGAAACGATCGATATTGAAATTGTGCTTGTCGTCATGGAAAATCTCAATGCTTACCTCAGTCCCGTCTGGCCGCTTCCACACATCCCTGGCTACCTCGTAATCAGCAGAACAGAAATTGTAGAAATTCAACATTTCCTTGTCCATCTTATAGTGGTAGTATTTCCTGCCGTTTTCTTCCCAGTCTCTTTGTAAGTATCCCGGAGCGATGGCAATTTGCCCCGGATCAGTACTGATAGTAGCTTCAAACATGACGTAATCAGCATCATCTTCAAATAGGAAATTGGAGAGACCGAAAGTGTCTGTTTGTTCTGGACTAAAGTAGTCTTTTGGATCTAAGTCATTTTTCTTTCTATCCAAATCACCCGTTAGCTCTCGTCCGCTGTTGTACCCAAAAGAAGGAAAGGCATTGGAGTTGAAAAAAGTACCATTGTAGACGATACTCTGCCCAAATCCACTATTGGGAAAACCTTTGTAGCCACCTGTAATGTTCATATTCATCGTCAAGGTATCAGACGGCTTCATCGGACGGGGCATCTTGTAGATATAAAACCGTTGATCATCATCACCAAAGATCTGTTCGGGCTCTTGCCCATCGATGGTAAAGCCCACCATGTCAGATAAGGACTTTGATGAATTAAAGGTTAGGAACAGAGAATCAATATCAGCACCCGTTCTATTGATCAAGATAAAATCTCCATCCAGCACTACCCGTCGCTCACTGGCGTAGATATCGGCTTTGACATTGACATCAATGATCTTGGGTTGTAGAACTTTAGCGTATTGACTGTACGCTTCCTCATATTTGACGGATAGTTCTTCTTGGTAATCGTTCTTCTGGTAACTATTTAGTGTTTTTACATTGTGATAAATAAATGCACCAGAACCTATCCAGATTGCTAATAGGGCGAAGATTCCAATAGCTGCACGGGGATTCCATCTGGTCCGCATAAGCTTCAATCGAGTGCGCCAAGTAGCTTCTGTTCCTCTATTCCACAATAGGTTTCCAATGATCAACAACACCCCACCAAATGCCAACCAATATAAATTGAACCAACTCACTGGTTTTATGAAATGCCCAAATCCATTCATGTCGGAAATGAGATATCCAGGTCGATAGCTGTAGAGCCACATATTAAAGTCTACTTCAGCAACCGTATTGATACCAAAAAGGACCAACCAAACGGTAATAGCGATCACGTGGCCCAAGAATTTCTTGTTCACTAGAATGTGTACGAAGAAGGCCAGTATAACCAGTTGCAGATACCGAGGAAATTCCAACAGATATAGATCCGTAAAGTACTTATCAAATTCATAAACGAAGTAGCCTTGAACCGTTTGACTGAAGGCGCCTACTACCCACACCATCGATGCCAGGAAGAAGGCTACTAGAGCCATAGCCAGGAACTTAGAGCCGTAGCTCATCCAGTTGGGTGTAGGTAAGGCATCAACGATTTGATCAAAGCCTACACTCTTATCTCTATGGACTACTTCGCCGGTATAGAATATGATAATGATGAATACAAAAATGATATAGGTGGCATTTTTGGATTCGATCATAAAGTAGGTCATTGGTAAGTCTGGCGTGCCATAGGTCGTATTGCCCAGCCAGCCGTCTAGAAAAAGGAAGAGTACACCACCCAGGATCATCCCAATGAAATAGACATCCTTGAGAATACTCCTAAACTCCAACCAGGCTTGCTGTAGCATTTGCCGGAAGTACAGGCCATTGGAAAAAGTGGGTACAACTCTAGGCAAGGACCAGCTTACTCCACTCTTATCCTCTACTTCTGCCACTTCTCCTTTTTTCTTTTTGCCCAACCGCTTGTCGAGGAAGCGGACAAAGTCAAAACGGAACAGCGTAAACACTAGCAAAAGCACAGATGCCCCAATCCAGAGGAGGCGATTGATCAGGAAGTTGCCGGTCAAAGGTTGAGTCAAGACATTCTGCTCGACAGGCGTCCAATATTTGGTCGCGTTACTGTAGGTGTTAAAGGCGAAAGGGTCCAAGATGTCTGCTAAGTCTTGGTTGGCAACATCTTGAGTTAGGTTGATGGCTAAGAGATATCCAATGAAGAATAATACACTTCCTACATAGGAGATAAACACTTTACGAGTGAGCGCTACTAAGCAAAAGAAGATCGTACCTGTGAATAGTAGATTCGGCCACAATAAAGTGAAGGTGGGTTGGATATAATGCCATAAATTGAGCGGCCCAAAACGTTCCGCTTCTTCCCAACCTACAAAAGGTCCGAGTGCATAGCCCACAATCATGCCTAAGTGCAATCCAAGGCTAATCAGCATCAGGATCAGGAAGGATCCACAGAAGCGACCTAACAAATAGCCTTTCTCGTTTACAGGATAGGAAAAGTAATAATCCTTTACCCCGTGTTCTATGTCCCGGTATACCGGTACGCCCATCACCGCTGAGCTGATCATCGTCATGAAGATACTCATGATGCCCATGAAGACAGCGATCTGGAAAGATGAATTCGCAAAGGCTTTTTCGGAGCCATTACCATTACCTCCATCCATCGCGATCAGTGCGCCAAAGGCGAAAAGTATACCGAAATAGGCCCAGGTAGCTGGGCGTTTGATTCTATATTTTAATTCAAATCGAAATATTTCCCAAAACATCTTTTAGCGATTTTACTATCTCCGGCAATTCAAAAGCACAAGAATGGCCAGAGAACCTGATTTAGAAGCAATGATTAAGCAGATAGAGATTCCATTCTCTCTGTAATGCGAGTGAAGTACACATCTTCCAAAGTGGTTTTGGAAGCTTCAAAAGAAGAATCAGGTTCGGTTTCGTTAAAGACGTGAATTTGGGTTTGTCCAGCTTTCAGTTGCGTGGAGATTACATTGAAGTTTTGCTTGTATTGATCCAGCTCTTGTTTATCGATCAATTTCTCCCAGACTTTTCCTTGCATATCCTGTACCAGTGAGGATGGATTTCCTTCCACCACTACCTCACCTAGGCAGATGATGGCCATGTTTTGGCAGAGGTTAGTTACATCTTCTACAATGTGAGTAGATAAGATCACAATCGTATTTTCACCAATCTCACTGAGGAGATTATGGAAACGGTTTCTTTCGGTAGGGTCAAGACCAGCTGTGGGTTCGTCAACGATTATTAATTTGGGGTCGCCTAGCAGAGCTTGGGCAATGCCAAAACGTTGCTTCATTCCACCAGAGTAAGTTCCAAGATTTTTCTTGCGAACCTCATATAGGTTTACACGATTAAGCAGAGAGCTTACTACCTCATTCCTTTCTTTTCGATTCGCTATTCCCTTTAATGCGGCAATGTGATCAAGCATGGTCTCCGCCGTTACTTTGGGATATACCCCAAATTCCTGCGGTAAATAACCGAGTACCCTTCTAACTGCATCCTTTTGCTTCAATACGTCGATATCCCCTAGTTGGATACTTCCGGTGTCGGCTGCTTGTAGAGTGGCGATGGTACGCATCAAGGAAGATTTGCCTGCCCCATTTGGTCCGAGCAGTCCAAACATCCCCTGTGGAATCGTGAGGTCAACGTTCTTTAGGGCTTGAACGCCGTTAGCATAGGTTTTATTCAGATTAGTAATCTTTAACTCCATTGGTCTTAGTTGTTTATTGTATTTCTCCGAATATCCTCAACACCCTGTTATTGACAGAAATAATTCGACGGATACAGTGAATTGAGGGATTTAGACGCTATAAAATGTTTGTTAGTTGCAGAAATGGTACGGGATTAGTAATGATCCTGGGACCAGAAGATAAAAAATTTGAGGATCAAGATTGTTCTAATCACTCCTAAAAAGGAAGAATCTGTGTTATTGTTTAGAAGTCAAGCTGGTATGTTAGTACGGGAACCAGGCTTGATTGTTCGCTAAAAACCCATTGGCCAAGATCTGGATCAAAATCTCTACTGACGGTACTAATGTTTTTTCGCGCTATTACATTTTGAATATCCAAACTTATTATCCAGGAGTTGGTTGGATTATTCTTACGATAAGCCATACGAAGGTCTGGCCTAAAGAAATGGGGTACCTGCACGGTGAATGGCTGAGATTCGTCCAGGATCGGGTCTAGTGGTTCAAATGGATCTCTTTCATTGGATAGGATAGGTGTCAATCTTTGCCCTCCATTATACATAATTCTCAGGCCGAGCTGCAAGACTCGCTTACTAGAGAAGGTCCACTCTTTACCCGCAACGGTAGAGATGGTAAAATTTCCGTTATAGGTGGTGGAGTAAGATTGGCCATTTAAGGGGTTATATTGACTGTCGTAAATAGAGGCGGCCAATACGAAGAAAGTTCCTGACCTAAAGGCCTTTTCAAGGCTTATATCTAGCCCATAATTCCGTCCTGTTCCCTCACTCGTTAGGGGCCTTCTAGCATAACCTTCTAGCTTGTTTAGGAGTGAAAATGTACTGCTTAAGTCTGTACTAACAGGCACATCGAACAAATGCTGAAAGTAGGCTTCAGCAGTGAATTTAATTCCCTTTTCCGTCACGTAGTCATACCCGAGGACAAAATGATGCGCTTTAATTAACCCTAGATCGAGATTGGGTAGATCTATGCCATCCCGGTAGAAATAGCTGCCAATGGGAAGGATTCTACCATGTAAGCCATAACCAAGTCGCAGACTTTGTTCCGCATTCAATTGATATCGCATACCCAATCGTGGTTCGATAGAGTAAGATTGATTGAGGTCAAAATAGACCGCATGTATGCCCAGTACTAAAGAGGTTCGGGTGTTTAGAGAAGTTCTCACCGAAGCAAAAGGCTGAATAAGTGTCGATTGCCCTTTTTGATCTAGGAAGGTATTGTATTGGTTGTCGACCAGAAATAACCTTTCCAAATCATAAAATAGACGACTAACAAACATTCCTGTTTTTAGCGCGGTCTTGGAAGAAAGCTTCCGAAAATACAGGGTAGCAAAACTAAGTCTGTCATTACGATAGGATTCGTCGTTAATGATCGTTGCCACGCGATCTTGATTTAAGGTATCATTCCTAAAGTTTACCTGCTGTCCCATCAGCGCTAGGCTAGTTTTGAGGTAGGAATTATTATCTACTTGCCAAGTATGAGTTAACCCAATGGCTCCCATATCCGTGTCAAAGTCACGGGTGAGATAATCCGTGTAGCTTCGCCAATTGTCGGCCCCTTCCACCGCTTCTAAGAATTCTTCGCTTAAGCCTCCGATGCCCCAGGTTGAGACTCTATGTTTATAATCCTTAGATTGAAAATCCAGCTTAAAGGAAAGATCCTGAAAGGTATTGCTAGTGCGTTCATCCACCAGTCTAATATCAAAGGCGCTAAGAATTCCCAAGGTGGAGTATCTATAATTAAACAAGTAGGAACTGCGGCCCTTTTTAATCGGCCCTTCCGTAGAGAATTCTAAGCCTAGCATTCCTGCCTTGAAAGTGTATTCTGTTTTATCCTTGTTTCCTGTCCTAAATTTCATATCAAAAACACCTGAGAAGGCATTGCCATATTCAGCGGGGAAAGCCCCCGTTGAAAAATCGGAATTATTTAGCATGCTAAGGCTAAATACCGTAATCCCTCCTCCCGTTGACCCTTTTCGAGCAAAGTGATTGGGATTCGGTATGTCAATTCCTTCTAAGCGCCAAAGCAAACCGATAGATGAGTTTCCACGAATTACGATATCACTGCGATTGTCACGGGAAGGTTGTACACCTGGAAAACCCAAAACCATCCGGCTGGGGTCATTGGCACTTGCTGCAAACCGTTGGGTTTCTTCAACACCAAAAGATCTTGTACTTACTACAGATAGTTCATTGAGTGGCTCGTTGCCAAATTTTTTGGCTTTGACGGTCACAGCGGCTAATTCCAGGTCAGCTTCCAATAGAGGGATTTCAAGGTTGAGGCTTTTTGCAGAGGTTAGAATAATCTCATTGGTGACGTAGGAGGAATAGCCTAAGTAATCACAGCGCAAGGTATATCTACCTACTGGAATGGCTGTAAATAAAAATCTTCCATCCAGATCTGTGGTAATACCAAAAGTGTCCGACCCAGTGAGGACCAGGCTCGCACCGATCAAGGGAACTTTGCTGTCTTTGTCATATACCAAACCTTTAATTTCCTGCGTAGGTTGTCCGATTAGACAATTAGAAATCCATAAAAACATTAATATCAGGAACGTCTGATGGGTTCTCATTACCGATATTTTGAGATGATGAAAATTTGCTATGTCTATTTGTAGATGGGCTATATGCAATTACCGGACACCCTCAGACAATGACTTTGTATCACGCTCAAGGAAGAATTTTGCAAATGACCTCAACCCTGCTACAAGGCTTGTTCCTCATAGGAAAGAGAAGTGGTAACGGTAATTATGTTTGAATACTAGTGTGTTGCAGGCGCGCAGTTGTGTTCAGTAAATATAGCTCTTGTTTAGTGGAATTAGAAATTCAATTTTATGAAAATAAAAGCTTTTGTCTTCTTTGCTTGATTTCTTACATCCGACATAGGTAGGTACCATTGTAGCGTAATAGGGGATGATGCTATTTAGTTCTCTAGAACGGCATCACTCTAGTTTTAGGGGAAAAAAGTAAACTCGAATTAACCTTAACCTAACAATAGCTTCCTACCTTAAAAATCGGTAAGCTATACCTTTAGTTCAAGCCTTAAATTGTAATCATGTACAAAACAATCCTGATTATTCCCCTTATTCTACTATCTACCTGGGTTTCCTCAGCACAGAACTCAACGGACTGCGACACCAGACCCAGCATCCAAATCGATGTGCCAGAAGGAGCCGCTCCTTGGAGCAGCCTGGATCTCAATAATGATCCTTGTCTTTTTCAGTTTGCGATTGTCACAGATCGGACTGGAGGCCTGCGGCCTGGGATATTCAAAGAAGGGATAGGCCGACTCAATCTGTTGCAACCGGAATTCGTGATGAGTGTCGGCGATTTTATACCTGGCTATACTACAGATCAAAAGGAGCTAGATCGACAATGGAATGAATTTGAAGAGATGGTCACTGAATTAGAAATGCCATTTTTCTACGTGCCTGGAAACCATGACTTAACCAACGAAGTGATGTTAGAGACCTGGAAGGAACGCTTTGGCCCCACCTATTACCATTTTACTTATAAAGATGTTTTGTTCCTCTGCCTAAATAGCGAAGATCAATTGAGAGGAGCCGGCCGAGGAACGATCTCAGACGAACAGCATGACTATGTAGCGAAAGTCTTGGCCGAGAATCCTTCTGTTAAATGGACTTTGGTTTTTTTGCATCAACCCCTTTGGTCGCAAAATGACCCTAAAAGATGGCCAGATGTCGAAAAGTTATTGGCTGGGCGCAATCACTCTGTTTTTGCAGGGCACGTACATCGGTATACAAAGTGGGATCGCAATGATGGTAAATATTTCACCTTAGCCACTACAGGTGGGGGCAGCCGTTTAAGAGGGGCAGCTTTGGGAGAATTTGATCATGTCAGCTGGGTGAGTATGACAGAAAATGGCCCCATTTTAGCCAATATTGAGTTGGAAGGTATCTGGAATGAGGATGTGGTTACTTCAGATGTTCGAACTTACATATCGAAAGTGCAAGATCTACGAAAAGTACTATTTAGCCCACATTTTGCTACCGGGGAATTTTCTGAGGGAAGCATGTCCGTGAAAATTACTAATGATGCTGATGTACCTATGAAAGTCAAATTATCTACTGATTTCAGTTGGGACCTGGTGGCACATTTTGAGGAGCCGGTGATAGAAGTAGGGCCCAATTCGGTGGCTAGTACTCAATTGCATTTGACGGCTCGTCGGCCAAAAGACGTAACACTGATGCGCGCAGTTCCTATTAATGTGCACCTGGCTTTGCAACAAGAGGATGGCCCCGATCTGGCAGTCCCCTTTCAATATCAGGTGAAACCCTTGGCAGCTTATCATCTAGCAGGTGCTCAGCAGAAAATCATGATTGATGGGGACTTGGAAGAATGGGATTCCTGGAACTATGAGGTTACGGGAAGTGGAAAAGATGCTTCAGCAGTTTTTGATTTGTCCGTTGATGATGAATACCTGTATGTAGCAGCCAGGGTAACAGATGATCAGATCGTGCGAATGCCAGCAACACCCGCCTACAATCAGGATGCCATTGCTGTAGTGGTGGGAATGGATCCTGCAGAAGTGAGCGCCATGTCAACGGGGCAAGGTTGGTATCGAGAAGAGCTATTTTTGATCATAAATCCTGAGAAAGATGGCCTGAAATCTGCGCCTTTCTCCCAACGCGGAGTGCCAGAAGGTGTGAAGGTGTCGTGTAAGGCTTCTGGTATTGGCTACGACCTGGAAATGGCGATTCCCGTAGCCTTGATTAAAGAAAAGCAAGGGGAGGATTGGCAATCTATTCGCTTCAATCTAGGACTTTTGGACTTCGATCCAGATGAACAAAACGAGCAGCACTACTTCCAACCCGATTGGAGAGGGAAGGGAAATGTGATCGGTTCGGGCTTGTTCTTTAAGAAATGATCGGACTACGATTTTAAATCAGTTCATTGACAAGCCTGGATTGTAGTATACCAGACATCTATTGTTTGAATAAGATAACTAACTTCGGGTAGCTATATCTCGTTACCTAAACCTACTCACTATGTTGAAAAAATTCATTTTTCTAAGTCTAAGTCTTTTTTTGTTAGCCAGTTGTGGTGGTAATAAAAACACTGCCGAGGGGGAAAAAGAGGACATGGCGCAATTCGCCGATGATCAAGAATTCAAAGATGCACACGATACGCCAGAAGAAAGCGGTCACGAGGCAAATGGTGAAATGATCACCTTTTCTGCCACAGACGGTACTGATGCAAGTGCTTATGCCTTAATGAGCAAAGATCCATCTGACAAATATTTGTTTGTTATCCATGAATGGTGGGGTTTGAATGATCACATCAAGGAAGAAGCTGATCGACTGTTTGGAGAGTTGGGAGATGTGAATGTCATGGCCCTGGATATGTATGATGGTCAAATCGCGACCAGCCCAGATGAAGCCGGGAAATTCATGCAAGCAGTGAAGCCCGAACGGGCTGAGGCTATTGTGAAAGGAGCTATTGCGAAGGCAGGAGCTGGTGCCAAAATCGGGACGATCGGCTGGTGCTTTGGCGGCGGATGGTCCTTAAAGAGCTCTATTATGGCCGGAGATCAAGGAGCTGGTTGTGTAATTTATTATGGAATGCCAGTTCAAGAGGCAGCAGCTTTGGCTCCTCTAAAAGCTGACGTATTAGGTATTTTTGCTGAGCAAGATGGCTGGATCACGCCAGAAGTCGTGAATAAATTCTCTGATTTGGCCAAAGCCACAGGCAAGAAAGTCGAGACACACCAGTTCGATGCTGCTCACGCCTTTGCCAACCCAAGCAATCCGAAGTATGACGAAGAAGCGGCCAAGGAAGCCAATGCCATGGCTTTGAATTTCCTGAAAGAAAGACTACAATAAATAAATCTATCCGCATTTAACTGAAATGGGGATATCCAGTTTAATCTTGGATATCCTCATTTTTTATTGCTGAATACCTTTTGTTCGCGCTCCACTTCCTCTTATCTTTAGTCAGCATCCCTAGGTTTTTCTTTCACCACAAACCGAATAAGTATGATCCAAGCCTTAAAACGGGCTGTCCTAGGGAAAGGATATGCCGACCCCGCACTTCGTCAAGAGGTCTATGAAAAAGTAAGCGATCTCGTTCTCACGGGAGATGATACTCCACTCACGGCTCCCGCACTCAATTCTTATATCAATAAGCTGTCGAATCACGCCTATAAAATTCTTGATCAAGACATCGAGGCCTTGAAAGCGGAAGGTTACTCAGAAGATGAAATCTTCGAATTTACTGTGGTCGGTGCCACCGCAGCAGGCGTAACACGCTTTGAAAAAGGATTCTCCATTCTCCAAAAACTCAAATAGCATGAGATTGAAAATATTGAAGCGCGGGCATCGCCTCCTGCAAAAGGCCCAGCTTTTCTTCATCAGTACTATGATGGGCTTTACACCAGGGCCGATTGCTGTACTTTCCTATCGGAGAAACTTCTTCGGGAAACACTATAACCCTTGGTTACAACATGCTTTACGCGAGGCTAAATACTGGTCAGTAGGGGAGATTGAGTTGTTTGGGACTTTTGTTTCTAAACAGAATCAATGCCAATATTGCGCCAATGATCATCATGCCATTGCGAAAATGAGCCTCGGAAAAGAAATGGCTGATGCTGTTTTGCAAGATTTTGAGCAGTCTTCTTTAGCAGACCGTATTAAAGTGGTTCTGCGCTTTTTAAAGAAACTAAGCTTGGAGCCACATGCGATCGAAGAAGCCGATTTCCTCCCCATGATAACTCAAGGTTTAAGCAAGGAAGCGATCGAGGAGGTGATTCACGTATGTGGTATATTCTGTGTGATCAACCGGCTAGCGGATGCCTTTGACTTCAAGATGTCACCAGATACCGAAAAGGTGGCTCGGTTCCTATTGAAGAATGGTTATGCGATGACGAGTTTGAAGGGGTAGGAGGGAAGTGGAGCCCCTAATGGCTGTTGCGAGTTGCAGATTCACCAATTGGCTATCCTGCAACTCGCAACAGCTATTTATTTATGGACAATAAGTTTTTTGGAACCTATGGGTTTACCGTTTACCATCAAGCGTGTATAATAGATACCAGCTTCAAGCGATCGGACATCCATCGAGTGGCTGCCTGTCTGGAAGGTAGGTAAGTCCTCACGGTAGACCAACTGCCCTGTGCTGTTATAAATAAACAGTGCCTTATCGCCGTCCATTTCTGGTAAGCTATTAAAATCAATTCTTACATTACCTGAAGTGGGGTTAGGCGAAAGTTGAAAAGAGAACTCCATTGTATGTTCTGCATTCAAAGCTATGCCATTAGTAGGTATCGCCAAGGGAGAATTGCCCGCTGAGTTAATGTTAAGTTGATCAAAAGTCGCAGTGACCGGCCCATCATCATCTATATTATACACTATGATCCCAGGATAGACACAATCGGCAAAACTAGAAAAATTAAAAGTGTGACTATGTTTCCAAGTACTACCATTGGTGGAAGTGTATGTTTTGAATTTATTACCATTTCTCACCATCCTTAACCATTTTACACCAGGACGATTTTTATGTTTTTTAAAGATTGTGCCATTGGTACTGACACGGTATTCTGTTCTCACTCTTCGGGTATGATCCTTAATCATAGAGATCATTCGAGCACCAGGATTTTTACTTTCCGTCATGATAATACCGGCTCTGCCATTGCCTGCAATATCAGTTACTCTAACGGTGATTTGCCCATCTCCACACAAATTGGTGCCCACAAACGAAAGTTCACCTTGCGGGTAACCAGAACAATCGTCGGCCGTAAGGCTAAAAATAGCCTGGCTCGGGTCATAACTTGCCGAAGTTCGATCCATACAATCTATATCCGTAGCTTCAAATCCGCAAGGCATTCCCGCTAGCGTAACTAGTGCTGTACAGCTGCTGGTGTTGCCATTGGGGTCGATTCCCGTAACTAGCACAGAAAGTACCTCCCCTAGGTCTTCACACCGCGCTTCCGTTTGACTCAGGCTCACTGCGCTCACGTCACCACAAGCATCAAATGAAGCGGCCGCATCAAACACAGCGGCTATCGGAATGGGGAGACTGGCTTGGCCATTAAATGTAAGTGTTATCGCTTTACATACTACCGTGGGCGCTTCCTCATCAATTACCTCCAAGGTGAAGGAACAGGAATGCTGATTGTCAGCATAATCTGTTGCTTGCCATTCTATTTCATATTTTCCTATTGAAAAGAAACCGTTCTGTTGAGTCGTCCAGTCCGACCAGTTTCCCAGAGGTGCTCCTGAAGCATCTATGGCTCGTTTGCGAGATTGCAGGGTTTTAATTCCACAGGCATCGGCCGGCGCGGCTTTGGGCAGGGAAACCTGAGCTCCACATACTCCAGTGTCTGTATTAACGACCATATTGGAAGGGCAAGACAAGCTGGGGGCAATGTTATCTAGCACACTCACCTTTGCCTCACAACTACTACTGTTTCCATTATTATCGTTGACAGTGAGCGTTACAGTCTGGAGGGTTCCTACATCATCACAGTTGAAACTATTTCTATCTAAACTTGTACCAACTATTCCACAATCATCCGTTGATCCATTGTCTATAGCTGATATCGTCAAACTCCCTATTCCAGTGGCGTCGAGTTGAACCGTAGCATTTTTGCATAAGGCCTCAGGTGCCGTATCTTCTACACTTACATTAAATTGACAATTACTCGAGTTACCAGGGTAGTCAGTCGCTGTTAAAGTAACGGTAACATCTTGTCCGCCTGGGATGATTGTCCCAGGAGCTGGGCTTTGTGTGAGAGTTGGTAGCTGACTTCCATTGTATTGGCCACAATTATCATAGGCCTCTGCTAACCCTCGATAGTCCGGTAAGGCCTGCTCACAATCGGCATTAAGATTTAACACCTGACCACTTGGACAGGTGATGTCTGGGGCTCCGGTTTCAAAAACGCTAACAAAAGCGGTTCCTTCGCTACGGTTACCACTGTGGTCGAAGGCAATCAAGGTGACGGCTATCGTCTGTCCAGAGACGTAGCAAGAGAAAATATTGGGCGATACAAATAAATTGCGGATGCCGCAATTGTCGGAGGTGCCCGCATCTACATCTGATGGCAATAGGAGGCCACTGCCTTCGCTGAAATAAAGATCAAAATTCTTAGTGCGTACGACAGGTGGTTCGGTATCTGCACTTTCAACGACGGCAACCTCAGCATTGGTTATATTATTGTTTCCATCTCGTACTTTGATAAAGTACTGTCCAGCTGTAAGGTTGGTAAAAGTATAGGAATTGGAGCCGTTGCCAGGTACAAAACTGGATCCTCCGTCTTTAGAGAAGTCGAAAGTACCGCAGGAAGGCGAGGCTATGGCAGTAATAGATCCATCAGCTGCCCCAGGGCAAGTTTCTGGCGTCACCTTGGTAATGGTAAGTTGCGGGAATGTATTTGGTCGTTCAACGGATACGGTCATTTCACATTGTGCGGTATTTCCGTTAAGATCGCTTGAGCTTAGTGTTAAGCTAAGATCTCCAGTATCAGAAATAATCGTTCCGGGGGCTAAGCTTTGGCTGATGGGTGGTGGCGTAAATCCATCTGAGTTCCCGCAATAGTCAAATGCATTTGCTAAAATTGTGTAATCAGGTAATACTGCTTCACAATTGGCGGCCAAAGTCAAAGTTTGAGGGCTAGGGCAGGTCAGGTTTGGTGCCCCTACTTCAAAAACTCGGACTAGTGTAGTACTTTCAGCTTGGTTCCCGCTTTGATCTCTGGCAATGAGGCGCACCGTAAATGTTTGCCCGGAGGCAAAGCAGGAGAAGCCGTTGGGAGACGCAAACAGGGTGACGGAACCACAATTATCCGTGGTGCCGGCATCAATATCCTCTGGATTCAATTCGCCACCCGCGCCGCTGAAGTACAGATCGAAAGGCTTAGTGCTCACCACAGGAGGTTCGGTATCGCTGACTAGTATTTGAACGACGGTGGGATTGGTGATATCGCCTGTAGTCAAATCGTAGACTTTGGCATTGTAGAATCCGGCAGAGAGCCCAGTAAAGGTATGGGTGTTGGGAGTTGTGCCGTTACCATCAACGAAAGAATTTCCATCTTTCGAGAAAAG
>JAHQWA010000203.1 GCA_019634045.1 Saprospiraceae bacterium | reverse complement strand
CATGATGAAAGGCGACAAGAAGAAAGCCATTAAGACCCTCAAGAAGGCCTTGTCCCTCAATCCTGCCGAAAATGTGAAACAGAATTCTATGGCCAATCTAAAGAAGATGGGCGTAGATTGGAAGGAGAATCAATAAGCTAAAAGCCTCTCGATCTGCGCTTTTACCTTCTCGGCAGATGGCAGCATGGCAGCCTCCAAAGTACTATTCAAAGGAATAGCAGGCATGTTTTCAGCGCCTACAGTAATAACGGGGGCATCCAAGGAAGTAAAACACTCCTCCTGAATCAATCCAGCTAAGCTCCGGGCAAAGGAGCTATGGCTAGGTTCTTCCGTCAACACCATACATCGGTTGGTCTTGCGGACAGACTCAAATATGGCTTCTTCATCCAATGGATACAAAGTACGTAGATCAATCACTTCCACCTGACCTTCGAAGTCAGCTGCCGCATTGAGCGCCCAATGTACGCCCATCCCATACGTGACAATGGTGAGCGTGTTTTGTTCAGTAGCTGTTTTCGGCTCTACCCTTAATGCTTGGGCCGCTTTGCCAAAAGGTAGAAGGTAATCTTCAGCAGGTTCTTTAATTTTAGCGCGGCTTGTACCTGGGACTTTGGACCAGTACAAGCCTTTATGTTCTAGGATAACCACGGGATTGGGATCGTGATAAGCGGCTTTCATCAGACCCTTCAGGTCGGCGCCATTGCTGGGGTAGGCAATTTTGATTCCTCGGATATTGGTTAAGATCGATTCTACACTGGAAGAATGATAAGGGCCTCCACTCCCGTAGGCACCAATCGGTACTCGGAGAATCATGCTAACCGGCCATTTGCCATTAGACAAATAGCAAGATCGACTTACTTCCGTGAAAAGCTGGTTCAAACCGGGCCAGATGTAGTCTGCGAATTGCACCTCTACAATAGGCTTCAGTCCCACTGCTGACATGCCTGCGGTAGATCCAATAATAAATGCTTCTTGAATGGGGGTATTAAAGACTCTCTCTTTGCCAAACTTTTGAGCTAAGGTAGCTGCTTCCCGAAATACGCCTCCCAAGCGGGCGCCAACATCCTGCCCATATAACAAACAAGCCTCATCTTCGCGCATCAATTCTTCCACAGCATGCAAGGCACAATCCACCATGACGACTGGGGAAGCATCCCTTGGGTTTCGATCACCTTGTTCTTCTGTGATCGGACTTGGAGCGAAGTCGTGCGTGAACAAATCGGCGGGTGTAGGATCGTCTTCAGCCAAGGCTTTGTGATAGTCCTGCTCTACCTGCGCATAAGCCTTTTCCTCGATGCGTTGTATCTTTTGATCTGAAAGCCCACTGCCTTGTAGGTATTCCTTGAGAATAGGGTAGGGGTCGTTGAGGCGATGCTCCTCTAGGTCATCTCGGTACCATTCCATACGGACTCCCGAGGTATGGTGATTGAGTAAAGGGACACTAGCATGCACCAAAAACGGTCTTCTTTCCTTGCGCATGGTCGCAATCACTGCTTCGAGTTTCACATATGACTGGACAAAATCACTACCATCTAAACGTACGGCTTCTATACCTTTAAACCCTTGGATATACTCCGCTGCATCCTGTGCACGTGTCTCCTCCGCATTAGCGGATATATCCCAACCATTATCTTGCACCAAAAATAGAATCGGCAACTGGCGTAGCGCCGCCATCTGAAAGGCTTCAGCAACTTCCCCTTCAGTTACGGAAGCATCACCTAGAGAGCAGAGTACGATCGGAGCATTTTTGGCAGTCACTTTAACCATTTCGAGTTGCTCCTTATACTGCATTCCTAAAGCCGCCCCGGTGGCCGGGATCGCTTGCATGCCGGTAGCAGAAGATTGATGAGGAATCTTAGGCTTGTCCTCATCGCGAAGACTCGGATGGGAGTAATAGGTTCTACCTCCTGAAAAAGGGTCGGACTTTTTGGCCAAGAGCTGAAGCATGAGGTGGTAAGGTTTCATGCCGATGCCTAATAACATGGCATCATCTCTATAGTAGGGGTAAGCGTAATCCTGTGGCTTGAGTTGGAGTCCAGCGGCTAGCTGAATGGCTTCGTGCCCTCTGGAGGTAGCATGGACATATTTGGAAACGGTTTTAAATTCTCGCTCGTACAATTCTGTCATGGCCTTGGCTGTGCATAGCAATTCAAAGGCCTTGGTCAAGGTGTTGGACCGTATATTAGATTTGGTAATTGTCATCTTTATTTGGTTAAGGCGAAAATTCTCCTGTTCTATAAAAATACGGTTATTTGTGTTTTTATTCTATGATTGTTATCAAGTAAGAAAATTGTTTTTAATTATTGAATTTTGGTAGAATAATCATATATTAACCCTGGCCTTTTGTCGGTAGAGGAGAAAAAAATTCTGCGTTTTCATAAAACCGATCTGTGTATGAAACTAGATGAAGTAGATTTAAAGATTTTACGCCTGTTGCAGGAGGATGCACGGATGACGATCAAAGAGATCGCCGCACAACTCAATTTGTCCACTACTCCCATCTTTGCGCGGATCAAAAAACTAGAGAAGGAAGGTATTATTGATCGATACATAGCGGTATTAAATCCAGAAAAATTGGGGAAGAAACTTAATGCCTTTGCCAATATTTCGATCAAAGAACATTCTAAGCAAGCGGTGAAGGATTTCGTGGAAAATGTAGTGAGCTTTCCTGAGGTGATGGAGTGTCACTATGTCACTGGTAATGCCGACTTCATCATCAAGGTATTGGTGGACGATATTGAGCAGTACAATGCCTTTGTTCTGGACAAACTGGCAGACGTACCGAATATCGGGAAGGTGGAATCATTATTCTCCCTATCGGTAGGGAAGAAGACGAATGTGATTCCATTGGATTAGCCCTCCCTCAAATCTTGATAAATCGAGAAGTTCTCCGGATCAAAACATACGAAATACACTTCTTGAAGGGATTGATAGGAATAAGATTGGACCGCTTTCAATGCTATCTTAGCAGCAGCCTCTTTCGGGTAACGGTAAATTCCCGTACTGATATTTGGAAAAGCGATGCTTTCAAAACCGGCTTCTTCGGCGAGTCGGAGACTGTTCCAATAGCAATTATGCAACTTTTGGGCTTCGCCTGATTGTCCACCATTCCAAACGGGCCCCACGGTATGAATTACCTTTTGGGCACTCAACTTTCCGGCTGTCGTCATGACGGCTTCGCCTACAGCACATCCTCCTTGTCGCTGTCTGATCATCCTACACTCCTCTAATATCTCTGCTCCTCCTTTGCGATGAATCGCGCCATCTACCCCGCCTCCACCGAGTAGTGAGGTGTTTGCAGCGTTTACGATTGCATCGACTATCAATTTTGTGATATCGCCCTGGATCAGCTTGAATTCCATCTTTAGTCGTTTTTAGGAGCCCTTCCTACCATAAGTTTCTTATTCTTGATGACTAGTTGAGTAGGTGTAAATTTCGAATTGGAGTATTTTACCAATATAAAAGATTATATTTATACGCTTCCCTGAGCATAAATTCTATTTTGTACAAGTAGGATTGTGTCGAAAGGCCTTCTTTGTCAGAAGGCATCCCCGGTCTGAAAGTTTCCACGATCCATTAGACTTGATAACAGTGTTCCACGCAAAATAATTCCTGACAAGCACCCATACTGTAGCAGTTGCAATACTCCATTGGAAAGTATTGTGTCAGTCGACTGGACCTAAATGATATCATCTTAGAACCTAATAAACTGTATTATGCTTAAATTTTCTCCCTTAAGCAGGATCATGGCTGTCGTGTTAGTATTGGCTATGATTTCCTGTCAAACAGAGACTACGCCAGCCGTAGAAAAAGGATCTGCAGAACACATTCAGGCGGTTACGGAAGCCATTGATGATGCTACCCTAGCCGGTGCTACGGAGGGTTCGAAGGATTGGCTTTCCTATGGTTTGAATTACTCCGAAAACCGCTTTAGCCAATTGGATCAGATCAACACTGAAAATGTTAAGGAATTGGGCCTCGCTTGGTCCTATGATCTTAAATCCGTGCGCGGAGTAGAAGCTACACCAGTGGTAGTGGATGGGATCATGTATGTGACAGGGCCTTGGAGCATTGTGTATGCCATCAATGCCCGAACAGGAGAAGCACTTTGGACTTATGATCCTGCGGTGCCTAAGAGTTATGCTGAAAAAGCCTGTTGTGATGTGGTAAATCGAGGGGTAGCTGTTTATAAAGGGCACATCTATGTAGCTTCCTTAGACGGTCGTTTGATTGCCCTAGAAGCTGCTTCCGGAAAAGTAGCCTGGGAAAAAAACACCTTGATCAATCCCGACAAACCGTATACGATTACTGGTGCACCTCGGGTGTTTAAGGGGAAAGTGATTATTGGAAATGGGGGAGCAGAGTACGGCGTAAGAGGATATATCACTGCTTATGATGCACTTAGTGGGGAACAGGCTTGGCGCTTCTTTTCGGTACCCGGAAATCCAGATGAGGAGTTTGAAAATGACGCCATGAAAATGGCGGCAGAAACCTGGGATCCGGCAGGGAAGTATTGGGAAGCCGGTGGTGGCGGTACCATGTGGGACGCCATGGCTTATGACCCAGAACTCAACCTTATGTATGTGGGAGTTGGCAATGGGTCTCCTTGGAATCGCCGCCTGAGAAGTCCAGGCGGTGGGGATAATCTATTCCTATCTTCCATTGTGGCACTGAACCCTGATAATGGCGAATACGCTTGGCACTATCAAACGACTCCTGGGGATCATTGGGATTATACCGCTACTCAGACCTTGATTTTGGCTGAACTTGAGATAGAAGGGCAGGAGCGTAAAGTGATTATGCAAGCTCCTAAAAATGGCTTCTTCTTTGTAATTGACCGTACCAATGGAGAGTTCATTTCAGCGGAGAATTTTGTAGATGTGAACTGGGCGAGTGGCTACGATGAAAATGGTCGGCCCATGGAGATTAGTGAAGCGGATTACAAAGATGGGGCATATGAAGCTATCCCAGGGCCTTACGGTGCGCATAATTGGCACCCAATGGCCTTTAGCCCTGAGACGGGGCTAGCTTACATTCCAGCTCAGGGTGTTCCGATTGTAATGGAAGATGATAAGAACTGGGTGTACAATAGCAATGCTACCGCTGGCCCTCATGCCAACATTGGTTGGAATCTTGGCATCTTGCTTTCTGCCGTACCCCCCCAAAGTGCTCCCTTTGGACACTTGGTGGCATGGGATCCAGTTAAGCAGGAAGCCGCCTGGAGAGTAGAGCATGTTTCACCATGGAATGGTGGCATTTTAACAACTGCTGGAGGCTTGGTGTTTCAGGGCACTGCTGATGGTCGCTTTGTGGCGTATAATGCCAAGGATGGTGTGAAGCTTTGGGAAAGCCCGACGGGGACAGGTGTGATTGCTGCTGCTTCTACCTATGAAATTGATGGTACGCAATATGTTAGTATTGCTGCTGGTTGGGGAGGTGTTTATGGTTTAATGTCAGGTCACTCCGAGAAAGCCACTTCTGGAAGGGTCTTCACCTTTAAGGTGGGGGGCACCGGTGAATTACCTGAGATGGCTCCCTTTGAACCAGGTACGCTGATTGCTGGTGTAGAATATGATCCTGGACATGTGGCGATGGGAGCTAAACTCTACATCAACAATTGTCTATTTTGTCATGGTATGCCAGCTGTTTCCAACGGAGGAGCCATCAAGAATCTAGGCTATGTGGATCCGAATATCATCGCCAATTTGGAGGAGCAAGTCTTCGATGGACCTTATCAGGGCATGGGAATGCCGAACTTTACTGGACGCTTATCCGAAGATGAGGTGACTAAAATTAAAGCCTTTATCCAAGGTACAGCAGATATG
>JAHQWA010000202.1 GCA_019634045.1 Saprospiraceae bacterium | reverse complement strand
GGCCATAGACTTCCGAAGTCTTTAAGACTTCGGAAGTCTATGGCCCCATTCGCCAGGCAAGCTCGCTGAAGATACGAAGCTCTAGCTAGATTTTTTCACTCGCAGGGAAGAGAAGTCCAATTCTACCTGCACTTGCTGTCCTACGGACCATCCTTGGGCACTTTCTTTATCCACCCAATGTCGTATTCGCTGCCCCTGAATCGACAAGGATACTTCCACTCGATCTCCGTCTTCTTTCATAAACAGGACTTCTGCTGTGCACAACAAGCTTTGGGAAGTCGAGTCCGGAAATAATTCTTGTGGTGGGCAGGTGTTCACCAATCGCCCTTGCTCAATCACATAGACCGTATCGGACAAGCGCAAAATCTCCTTGGGCTCATGGCTAACCAATAGGGTCGTCAATCCATACTTCTGGTGAATGTCCAGCAGGTACTTCTGAAGTTTAATCCGCATTTCCTGATCTAAGGCGGACAAGGGTTCATCTAGCAGAAGCAGCGGCGGTTTTTGTACCAAGGCGCGGGCGAGGGCCACCCGCTGTTGCTGGCCTCCGGAAAGCCCATTTGGACGGCGTGTCTGCAATTCCCCTAACTCCATTAAGTCAATCAGTTCAGATACAATGGCATCAGGTTGTCCTTTTGGTAGTGCAAAAACTAAATTCTCTCGCACACTCATATTTGGGAAAAGGGCATAGTCTTGGAAAAGAAAACCTAACTGACGTTTTTGTGGGGAAAGAAAGATATTGTTTTCATCATCGTACCAGCGTTCTCCCTCGACGCTGATTTGGCCTGCATCTGGACGCAACAAGCCAGCCAACATCCGCAAGATGGAGGTTTTACCTGCCCCAGATTTGCCATAGAGGGTCACAAACTGTCCTTTTTCTAGCTGAATCGAAATATTCAACTTCCGGCTTCCTTCGGCAAAATTCAATCGTTTCTCTAGTCTAAATTCGATCATTTCCAGTAGCTTTTGACATGACCACCGTTGACTAGATAAACCAACAATAGGATACAGAAAGTGATTACAAATAAGATCAACGAATAGGTATTAGCCGCTGCATAATTTAGTGACTCCACTTCATCATAAATGGTAATGGACGCCACTTTGGTCTGCCCCGGGATATTCCCGCCGATCATCAACACCACGCCAAATTCTCCGATCGTATGCGCAAACGACAAGACAATTCCAGTTAAGAGTGAGGGGCGAATATTGGGGAGTAGTACCTTCCATAACGTCTCCCAACGTGATTTGCCCAGGATATAGGCTGCTTCCTTCAAGGAAGGCGAAAGATTGGCAAAACCGGATTGAATGGGATGAACCATAAAGGGAAGGCTATACAATATCGATCCAATTACGAGACCTTCAAAAGAAAACACCAAGCGTAAGCCTAAGTTTGTATCTAGCCATTGTCCAAAAGTATTATTGGGACTGAAAGCCAGTAGCAAGTAGAACCCTAAAACAGTAGGAGGTAATACCAAGGGCATGCTGATCAGTGTTTCAATCACCGGCTTGATCCGGTTTTTGGCATACGCCAACCAATAAGCCAGTGGGATAGCAATTACGAACAGTAAAGCCGTGGTCACAAATGCCAATCTAAAGGTAAGACTTAAAGGTTGCCAGTCCATCATATCGATCTATCACAATGTCCGTGCCAGCGAACGATGAATTTGTTTTGATGCTTTTTTAGGCAGAGGGAGTTTATTCGTTTAGATGAATTTCAAATGGGTAGCGAAGATAGGAAGTTTCGCTGACACTCACCGAGTGAATACTCCCTCCTAACTAGTGATAATAATTGTATAATTCCAGCCAATCTTATTCTTGCACAACACCTATGTTCAAGAATACGCCCAACAAAGTTTATCTTTAAGCAACCTACTTCGGCTACGGCTTCCTGGCCGAGGTAGAAGATTTACCTTCAACAAAATAGACTATGCCTGCCACTTTGATCCGAAATGGTCGGCTATTCGATGGTACACAAAATCCATCTAAAATAGCCAACCTATTGATAAAAGACGGTTTCATCCAAGCCATCAGTACAGAAGATATTCCTGTTGATCCCGATACCCGCGTAATGGACGCCACTGGCAAATGGGTTACACCGGGCTTCATTGATAATCATACGCATTATGATGGAGAAGTACTGGTCGCACCAGGTTTGGAAGAATCGGTGCGACATGGGGTCACTACGGTCATGCTGGGTGGCTGCTCCTTGTCTTTTGTTTGTGCTGAAGTAGAGGATTGCTGCGACATGTTCACCCGGGTGGAAGCTTTTCCTAGAGAGATCCTATTCCCTATTCTGAAGGATCAAAAGAAGTGGTCTACGCCAGAGGAATGGATAGATCACATCAATACCTTACCCGTTGGACCGAATTTAGCCTCCTTTATTGGTCACTCCGATATTCGAGCCGCTGTGATGGGCATCGATCGATCCTTGGACAAATCCGAACGACCAAGCAAGGAAGAGATTCAGCGGATGGGAGAAATCCTAGAATCCGCCCTAGATGCTGGTTTTGTGGGCATCTCCATGCAACACAACCCGTGGGATAAGATGGACGGGCGGCACTGGTCTAAGCTACTCCCGGCGGCCTATGCCAAAGGGGCAGAAAGACGTGTCCTTACAAAGATTGTTCGGGAACGGGGTGCGCATTTGCAAGGCGTACCCAATCTAGTTAATCGTGTCGGTGCCTTTTGGTATATGACCCAAAGTGCGGCCTTCTTTTGGCGAAAGCCACTAAAAACTTCCCTGGTAGCTTTGATGGATTTGAAGGGCGATCCTTTTATCCGCCCCATTGTTAGTGCTATTTCGGCCTTTTATAATCGGTTCTTGAAGGCCGATTTCCGCATGCAAGCCTTCCCGGTGCCCTTCCGGGTGTATGCTGAAGGGATGGAACTAGTCATTTTTGAAGAGTTTCCAGCGGGAGAATTGGCGCGTCACCTTTCCAGAGATCTGAAGAAAAGGAATACGACCTTGATGGATCCCGAATACCGCAAGATCTTTAAGAAAAACTATCGCAGCAAACTGACGCCTAAGGTATGGCAGAAGGACTTTGGTGATGCCTATGTCATTGAAGCGCCAGATAAGTCTTTGATCGGCAAATCATTCTTGGAAATTGCAGAGGAAAGGCAACAGCATCCCGTTGATGCCTTTTTGGATCTCGTAGTAGAAATGGACAAGGAAATCCTCTGGGAAACCACCATTGGCAATCATGATCCGGCTCGCTACAAACCCCATTACAATGACCCCAATGTGGTATTGGGGTTCGCAGATTCAGGAGCCCATATCAACAATATGGCATTCTATAATCTCCCCATTCGCGTGCTACGATATGTACAAGCTTCGCACCAGAAGGGTGAACCGCTGATGTCTTATGAAAAAGCCATCTGGAGATTGACCAAAGAGAATGCGGACTTCTTCAATATCGATGCGGGACATTTGGCAGTAGGTAAGCGAGCTGACATCGTTGTTCTTGACCCCGAACAATTGAGTGACCGTGTACACGAATACCATACAGCACCCTTCCTGGAAAACTGTGATCGACTGGTGAATCGAGACGACGAGGTAGTTAAACTGGTAATGATTGGGGGGAAAATAGCCTGGGATGATGGCCAATTTTCCGAGGCCTTTGGCCAAGAACGCTTTGGTCAATTCCTACAAGCCAATCATACCTATTCTAGCCCAACCAACAAAAAAGTTAGTGCCCATGAAAGTGCATTATCGGACGTGTCATCTGTGTGAGGCCATGTGTGGCCTCCGCATTGAAACAGATTGTGACCAAGTAGTAAAGATTGAAGGAGATAAAGAAGATGTTTATAGCAAAGGACACATCTGCCCGAAGGGGGTCGCCTTGCAGGATATTCATAATGACCCAGATCGGCTCAAGTACCCGATGCGAAGAAAAGGGGCAGAATGGGAGAGAATCAGCTGGGCTGAAGCTTTTGATGAAGTAGAAACAAAGTTGAATGCCATTCGAGATAAACACGGTCCGGATGCTTTAGGCTTATACATGGGCAATCCGGGTGTACACAATACCGGCACGGGACTCTTCTTTTTCGACTTCGCCAAAGCATTGGGCACCAAAAATAGGTTTGCGTCTCATTCGTTAGATCAGCTTCCGCAAATGTTTGTCAATGGCGAGATGTTTGGCCATCAAGCCATGTTTCCTGTGCCGGACTTGGATCGCACGAGCTATTTCCTCGCCTTGGGCGCCAACCCACTGGTTAGTAATGGCAGCATCATGTCGACGCCAGATATTCAGGGAAAATTAAAGAACTTGCAGGCTCGCGGTGGAAAATTTGTGGTAATTGATCCACGGAAGACTCGTTCTGCGAAGCTGGCGGATGAACATCATTTCATACGTCCTGGCTCAGATGTGCTCTTTCTTTTAGCCTTCCTAAATACCGTATTTGATCAACAATTGCTCCGTCTTGAACAAGTAAAGTCTTATACGGATGGCATTGAAGAAGTCGAAGAATTATGCCAGCCTTACGTCCCAGAATTGGTGGCTCCACTCATTGGTATAGAGGCAACTGCCATCAGGCAGATTGTACAAGATTTTTGTGGTGCTGAACAGGCTATTTGTTATGGTAGGTTAGGCGTATCAGTGCAAGCATATGGCAGCCTCTGTCATTGGCTGATCAATACGATCAATATCCTTACTGGCAATATAGATAAAGCGGGAGGGGTGATGTTCCCACGACCTGCCATGGATTTCGTTAAGCTGCTTAAACATGAAGCAAAAGCCTTCCGTTGGAAAAGCCGAGTGCGGGGCTTGCCAGAGGTCGCCTCAGACTTACCCAGTACGGTGATGGCCGAAGAGATGCTCACGCCTGGGGAAGGCCAGATCAAAGCCATGATCACCTTGGCTGGAAATCCCGTTCTCTCTGCGCCGAATAGCCGGCAATTGGATCAAGCTTTCAGCCAGCTGGAGTACCAGGTAGCCATCGACATTTATTTGAATGAAACCACTCGTCATGCCGATATCATTCTGCCGCCGGCAACGGCTTTGGAAGTGCTACACTATGATTTCGTGTTAAATATTGTGGCCCTAAGAAATGTGGCTAACTTTTCCGCGCCAGTCTTCTCCATCAATAGCGACCAGCGATATGATTGGCAGATCATTCTGGAATTGCAAAAGCGCTTGGAACGAGGCAACTCCCTCCTACTCGGACTGAAGCACCGCATACTCTCCTGGCTTACTCCCGAGCGAAGAATAAACCTTGGCCTGCGGCTCGGCCCTTATGGTCTATTTAGCAAACATAGATTGAGTCTGCGAAAATTGAAGGCGAATCCACATGGTCTAGATTTTGGCCCTTTACAACCCGCCTTACCCAGTCGTCTTTTTACGAAAAATAAGCGCATCAATTTGGCCTTTCCGCGTATTGTTGAAGATCTTCAGCGGATTCCCGGTCTAATCGCCCAGCTAAAAAGCAAGTCCGAAGCCTTACTCCTAATCGGTCGGAGGGATCTCCGCTCCAATAACTCCTGGATGCACAATAGCATTCGATTGGTGAAAGGCCCTAATCGCTGTACGCTCCTCATTCACCCCAAAGACGCTACCGAACGACAGTTGGAGCAAGGCTGCCTAGCACAAGTTTCTTCCTCGGTTGGGCAAATCAAGTTAAGCGTTGAGATTAGTGAGGATATCATGCCAGGCGTGGTCTCGATTCCGCATGGCTGGGGACATAAACTCAAAGGAACCAAGATCCGAGTGGCAGAGCAAAAAGCTGGAGTAAATGTCAATGAACTCACCTCAGAACAAGTGGTCGACGCGCCTACTGGCAATGCTGTTTTGAATGCTATAGCGGTACAGGTACGTCCAGTTAGGCAGGATCAGCAAGTGGCCGCTAGTGCGAATGCGAGCTAAGTTTCTAGATACATCCGGTGCATTCCCTTTAGTTCTTCTTTGAAAAATGGAGCCTCTAATCTAGTTTTACTATGGAATTCAAAGCCTAGTTTTTGGTAGAAAGCCATGGCAGCCGTATTGGTATCAATAACACAAAGAAAAAAAGTAGACTTTCCTCTCGCCTGGGCTTCAGCAATTAGCTTTTCCATCGTAAATCGACCGATACCTTTGCCTTTTTCTGCGGGAAGCATATAGATTTTCTCCAATTCACAACAGGCGTCCGCCCTAAGACCGGGTAGTGCGCTGGCCCACTTCATTTTTGCAAAGCCAACAATTTTGCCTGCATCTTGCACGAAGTAATAGCCAATATCCGGATCTGCTAATTCTCTCTGCAGACGTTCTTCATTGAATTGTTCTTCCAGGTAGATTTCTAAACCATTTCCATCCCAATGATGGCCAAAATTGGTACTGTACGCGATTCGACTAATTTCCTGGAGTTCTCGGAGTTTTGTAGGAGGGATTTCTTGAATCTTCATCTTGGGTCTTATTTTAGCAGAGCTAAATATAGTGCAAATGAAATACCAACTGACCCTCCTCCTAACATTTACGCTCCACCTTCTGTGGGCTCAGCCGCAGCCGGATGACCAATATCTATATGATAAGATTTCAGAAGTATCCGCGGATAATATCTTTAAAACAGAAGGCTATTACAATTGGGGGAGTTCGATTATCAAGGGGTCAAAAGGTAAATATCATCTCTTCTATTCCCGCTGGAAGAAAGAACATACATTTTCCGGTTGGTTAACCTATTCGGAAATTGCTCGTGCTACTTCGGATCACCCCACCGGCCCCTGGACATACCAAGAGACCGTCTTGCAAGGAAGAGGCAAGGGCCATTGGGATGCCGTCACTGCACATAATCCGAAGATTAAATACTTTGAAGGACAATATTTCCTATACTATATTTCCACGAATCTAGGTACGCAAGAATTCACGGATCAAGATCTTGTGGCCACTCACGGGAAAACATTGGCGGATGACACCCGCAGGGCTCTACGAGAAAATCAACGTACCGGAGTGGCCGTCGCCCCTTCGCTGACAGGGCCCTGGACTCGGCAGCCACAAGCCTTAATAGAACCGAGTGGGCCAATTACGACACTCACCGTAAACCCTGCCATCGACCAAGGTGCGGATGGCCGCTACTATTTGGTCGTGAAAGGAGACAAGCCCAATGAATCTCGATTTATTCGCAACCAAGCCATCGCGGTCTCAGATCGTCCAGATGGTCCATTCCAGCTACAAAATAAGGCAGTGATTGATGATCTGGATACGGAAGATATGTCTATTTGGTTTGATGAAGACCGACAACGCTTTTATGGCGTTTTTCACGCCCACCACTACATTGGACTAATTACTTCCACTGACGGCCTCAATTGGGAAAAGGCCAATGAGTATTTCCTTAAAAACAAAGAAATCAAGTTGGAAAGTGGCAAACAAATCTTGCCAGACCGGATGGAGCGCCCTTTTATCTTCATGGAAGATGGATTGCCGAAAGCCCTCTCCCTTGCCGTCAAAAAAGGAGATGAATCTTATACGGTCTTCCTACCCATCCAGCATCCGGAATTCCCCATCCCCAATCAGCGCCAAATAGCTTGGCAAGAAGCCGAATTGGGGGTAGTATTTCATTATGATCTGCACGTATTTGACGGTAAAAAATATCGACAGGGCGAAAACCGTGTCAGTCCTATTCCTGACTATCAAATATTCAATCCTACTAAATTAGATACCGATCAATGGATCAGGGCGGCCAAGGATGCCGGTGCTACTTTTGCCATTCTAACGGCCACGCATGAAACGGGCTTCGCCTTGTATCAATCCGAGGTGAACCCTTATTCTTTGAAAGCAGTCAATTGGCGTAATGGCAAAGGAGATATTGTCGCTGATTTCGTAGCCTCCTGCCGAAAGTATGGAGTTAAACCTGCTATCTACGTCGGCATTCGTTGGAATGCCTTCTTGGGGGTGCACAACTTCAAAGTAAATGGTGAAGGTCAATTCCAGAAAAATCGCCAAGCTTGGTATAAGCGCATGGCGGAAGGAATGGTGAAAGAGCTATGCACTAAATATGGCGACTTATTTGAGATTTGGTTTGATGGAGGTGCGGATCATCCTAAGAATGGTTCGCCAGATGTGCTACCGATTGTCAGGCAATTTCAGCCCAATTGCCTATTTTACCACAATGCGCAATTGGCGGAGGCTAGATGGGGTGGATCGGAATCCGGAACCGTAAATTATCCTTGCTGGGCTACGTTCCCCTATCCTGCCACTGGAGCCGGTGAAAGTGCCAAAAAAGATATTGCTAAGGATAACTTTAGATTATTGAAAGAGGGAGACCCCAATGGAAACTATTGGGTGCCAGCCATGTCCGATGCTCCGCTAAGAGGGTACAATGGAAGGCATGAGTGGTTTTGGGAACCTGGAGATGAGACTCATATTTATCCGGTTGATAAACTGGTAGAGATGTATGAAAAGTCGGTGGGGCGAAATTCGACGCTGATCCTTGGTCTAACCCCAAATGCAGATGGATTGATGCCGGCCGAGGATGTTCAGCGACTACAGCAGTTCGGAGCAGAGATCAGAAAGCGGTACGCCAACCCCATTGCTCAAACCAAGGGAACTGGCAAAAGGGTTTTGCTAAAACTTCCCCAAAAAAAGCAGGTCAGCCACGTGGTTTTGATGGAAAACATCATCAAAGGAGAACGGGTTAGGCAATTTCAATTAGAAGGAAAGACTTCTAAAGGTTGGCAGCTTATCTTTACAGGATCTTGTATCGGTCATAAATTTATTCATCGCTTCGACTCAATGGAACTTTCCGCCTTGCGTTTGACCGTACTGGATTCCATTGCAGAACCTGACATCAAGGCTTTTGCCGTTTATGATATTGAAAATTGAACTATAGTATGAAATGCTACCAAAATCGTATAATCCTTTCCATCCTATTGCTTATGGTTGGTGCTCTTTCGGCATCTGCTAAAACAGACCCTTATCCCAAAAATCCCAATATTGATGCTCTTAACTATCGCTTTGAGTTTGAGTTTTCGGATGAGACGGACGAAATCCAAGGTAAAACCACGATAGATGTCCGGTTTTTGAAAGATAGTATTCGCCAAGTTCGATTGGACTTTATCAGTAAAATCAATAGGCCGCGAAGTAAGGGCATGACCGTGCTTGCTGTTGAGTCTGCCGGAAAAGCTGTGACATTTCAGCACGAAGAAGATGTCTTACTCATCTCGCTCCCCGCCCTCTCCCAAAAAGATCAACGCCATCAATTCATAATTACCTATCGGGGAATTCCTGCCACAGGATTGATCATTGGGGACAACAAGTACGGGGATAGATGCTTTTTCAGTGACAACTGGCCCAATAAGGGTAGAAATTGGCTACCGATGATTGATCACCCGTACGACAAAGCCACCTGTGAATTCATTGTAACAGCACCGGCTCACTATCAGGTGGTCTCGAATGGATTACTGGTTGAGGAAACCGATTTAACTGAATCAAAACGGCTGACCCATTGGAAGCAATCGGTTCCCATTGCGCCTTGGCTGTACACCTTAGGCGTAGCTCGATTTGCGGTACAGGAGGTGGACAAATTTGAAGGAAAGTCCATCCAAACCTGGGTCTATCACCAGGATAGAGATGCTGGTTTTTACGATTTTGCCGTTCCCAGCAAGAGAGCCCTAGAATTCTACAGCAACTATATCGGCCCTTTTTCCTACGAAAAACTAGCTAACATCCAGAGCAATGCTGTTGGTGGTGGGATGGAAGCAGCCTCAGCCATCATGTATGGTGACAACTCCGTCAGTGGGAAACGTACGGAACGGTGGCGCAATATCATCATCCACGAAGTAGCCCATCAATGGTTCGGTAATTCGGTCACCGAATATGATTGGGATGATGTCTGGCTAAGTGAAGGATTTGCCACCTATTTTACCCTCCTTTTTATCGAGCATGAATACGGAAGAGACGCCTTCCTAGAAAAGCTTCAGAAGAGTAAAGAGACCGTCGACCGCTTTCATTCCTTAAATCCAGACTATCGCATTGTTCATGATAACCTAAAAGACATGCGAAAGGTCACGACCATTCAGACCTATCAGAAAGGCAGTTGGATTTTACATATGTTGCGAGGGGTAGTAGGTACGGATAATTTTTGGCGTGGGATCAGATCCTATTATCATACCTATCGAAATGGACATGCCTCTACTTCAGATTTCCGTCGAGAGATGGAAGAGGCCTCCGGCAAAGACCTCTCCAAATTTTTTCAGCAATGGCTATACGAACCAGGAGCCTTGGCCTTATCAGGTAGCTGGAAGTATAACGAAAACTCAAAAGCCATAGAGATTACGCTAAACCAAGTTCAACAAGATGATAGTCGTTTCGAAATGCCCTTAGAAATTGGTATCCATTTCAAAGAAGCAGAACAAGTACAACTCGAAGTCCTACCTATTAATAAAAAGTCAAATCAATTTACCATCCAGGTCGAAGCCGAGCCTGAGGAGGTTAGATTAGATCCAAACACCTGGGTCCTCATGGATGTATTGCAGTTTGAACAAGAAAAATAGGATCCCTTGCCGCTGGGCCAAGGCCAACAGCAGTAGGCAATCCTAGGAACACGCCTCTTCAGTCTCCATGTTCCAGTTCGGCCTCCTCTACACGGGCTAGGCCTAGCCGTATCCAATCCTGCAGGTAGACAGACAGATCACCGTTCCCATCTATGCGGGTTCCTATTCGTCATTATTCCCGTTTTTTTTCTCGTCCAGGCAACCCACCCTATGAAAGCACTCGTAAGGCCTAGAGAATAATGTGCTAGAATTCCAAGAAAGTAAAAAAGGATAGAGACCTCTACACATTAATTAGGCAAGTATGAGAATAATTATGTGCTCATACTGAAATGTTCCAGGATAATATGTCAAAGACAGCGCATCGTATTTACATTTCCATTATGGCTGGAATAGTAGTCGTGACTACGGTCTTTCTAGCCTACAAGGGCTACTCTTATTACACTACGCCTTTGGAGGAGCGGTTTTATCATCCGGATCATGAAAACTTCAAGGCCGCTGGACTGTATGGTCATGGCCTGGGGTTCGTGGGTACCTTTCTGATCCTGTTTGGAGTCGTAATGTACATTGTACGTAAACGCTATAAGTTCTTTGCACGTTGGGGACGATTAAAGTACTGGCTGGAATTTCACATTTTCCTATGTACCCTAGGGCCGGTAATGATCTTGTTCCATACAGCCTTCAAATTTGGAGGTATCGTATCCATTGCCTTTTGGAGCATGGTGGCGGTAGTGATTAGTGGGGTGATTGGTCGATACATTTATGTGCAGATTCCAAGATCAATCGAAGGACGCGAACTTTCTCTCAGTGAGATAAAAGAATCAAAGACAAATATCGGCTTGATCCTGAGCAATAATTATCAACTGGATTCGACCAGTCAGCAAGGAATTTTGGCTGCTATTGACGTACCAAGTTCTTCCCTCGGCGGCAATCTGATGACACGCATACTACAGCGATCCTTCGATGACCGGAGGAAGATCAGCCAAATAAAGAAAACACTACGCCAAAACAGCTTAAGGTGGCGCGATATCAGGAAAGTAACCAAACTTGTAAGAAACGAGATAGCCATTAACCATCGCATCGAACGCCTACAAAGCATGCAACAACTCTTTAAGTATTGGCACGTTGCGCATTTGCCCTTTGCATTGGTGATGCTGGTAATCGTGGTCTTGCACGTAGCCATCACCTTGGCCTTTGGCTACACCTGGATTTTCTAAAGACCAGATGAAAGCTATTCCCGACTACATAAACCACTACAACTGTACCCCAAAGATTTAATCATAGAACTGATGTAAACCAGAAAAATAAGGGATGCTTTTAGAACAGATCATTATATACGGCACCGTCATTCTTTTTTGCTTGGCTATTGTCATTATCTATCTGCGGAAACTTAAGCAGGCCTCTGATGTCGTGGAAGCAAAAATCGAAAAAGCAAAAGAAGAGGGGCTGCACGAACCGGTCTCGCTCCATCCCGTGATTGATCTAGGTACTTGCATTCAGAGCGGAGCTTGCGTAGAAGCTTGCCCGGAAAAGGATATCATCGGGATTTTGAAGGGCGGTGGCACCTTGATCAACGCCTCCAACTGCGTAGGTCACGGCGCTTGCTTTCATGCCTGCCCCGTAGAAGCCATTTCATTGGTTATTGGAACAGAGAAAAGAGGGGTTGATCTTCCGCACGTTAGTGAAAATTACGAGACGAACGTTCCTGGAATCTATATTGCTGGGGAGCTCGGAGGCATGGGCTTGATCAAGAATAGCGTGGAGCAAGGTAGTACAGCAGTAGAAAACATGATCAAATTGGGATTCAAGCAAGATAACTCTACTCTAGATCTCGTCATTGTTGGAGCTGGGCCAGCTGGTATTGCAGCATCACTAACGGCGAAGAAGCACAAGCTCAACTTTGTGACACTTGAGCAAGACACCTTAGGTGGAACGGTTTTCACTTTCCCCAGATCTAAAATCGTCATGACTGCTCCCATGAACCTTCCCCTGTACGGGAAAGTAAAACTCTACGACACCAGCAAAGGAGAGCTACTGGATTTGTGGAATAAAGCCCTTTCAAAGAATAATATTACCATCCAAGAAAAGACCAAAGTAGAAGCGATAGAGCGAGAAAATGGCCATTTCAAAATAAGCACGCAAAAGGGAGTAGAATACAAAGCCAAACAGGTTCTACTAGCCATTGGGCGGCGTGGATCTCCCCGAAAGCTGGGTGTGGCTGGCGAAATGACGGAAAAGGTCGCCTACCGCTTGCTAGAGCCAGAATTGATCGAAAATAAAAAAGTCGTCGTCGTAGGCGGAGGAGATTCTGCAGTGGAAGCAGCACTCCAATTAGCGCCTCAAAATCAAGTTACTTTATCCTACCGCAAAGATAAATTTAGTCGAATAAAGCCGAAAAACCGGGAGAAGATACTGGCGGCAATATCAGCTGGCGAGATCGATATGCAGTACAATACCAATCTCACCCGCATAGAAAAGCAGCAGGTAGAAATCACCAGCCTGGGCGGCTCTAGTCAACAGATCTCAAACGACCTGGTGTACATCTTCGCCGGCGGAGAATTACCCACACATTTTCTAAAGAAAGCAGGTGTACAAATCACCAAGCGCTTTGGATTTACCATGAAAAAGTATCGATAAGCAAGGGAGTTATTACAATCGCTACATGAGCATAAGAACTATATATATCATCTTTTTTAGCCTGGTATTCTTTCCTGGGCTGCATGCCCAGTTATCTCCAGGGAAACTGACCCAGGCACATGCTGACTTGGAAGGAATGTTTAAGTGCACCCTATGTCATGCGCTTGGCAACAAGATTGATAACAATAAATGCCTGGAATGTCACGAGGAAATACAAACACTTCTCGATCAAGATAGAGGCTACCATAGCTCAAAGGAAGTGCGCGGTCAAGATTGTGCCAAATGTCATAGTGAGCATCATGGCCGCAATTTTGACATGATGCGCTTCGACCAAGATAATTTCGATCATGATCTGACGGGCTACGAACTAACTGGTGCCCATCAACGCATCGAATGCAGAGATTGCCATTTGCCAGATTTCATCAACGACCGAGAACTTAAGAAAAGAGAAGATACCTTCCTGGGAATGAGCGAAGACTGCATTTCTTGTCATGAAGATGTTCATCAAAATACGCTAGCTACCAACGACTGCGCTAGCTGCCACTCCACGGAGGAATTTGCTCCCGCAACTTTCTTTGATCACGATGATACCGATTATCCCTTAGTCGGAAAACATCAAGAAGTAGATTGCATAGAATG
>JAHQWA010000201.1 GCA_019634045.1 Saprospiraceae bacterium | reverse complement strand
TGATGTTTGGTGGGTCAAACTAGCACACTTTATCAAGGAATACCGCTTCCGCAACCGAAAGGAAACTTTTCGCTCCTTTATCCACCCCGTTCACGCCATTGAATCCCTAATTGAGGAGCAAGGTTTTCAAAAATCCTGGCAGGGTACCCGAGCTCAATGGCTTTATACTTTATACCAACGGGCCTAGCCTATTCCTGCCGCAAAGACTCTATTGGGTTCATCCAAGCTGCCTTCAGGCTTTGGATACTTACCGTAAGTACCGCAATGGCAACCGCCATCACACCTGCCAATAAGAAGACCCACCAATGTAAGCCTATATGATAGGCAAAACCCGCTAGCCAATTTTGCATCAGATACCAAGCTACTGGCGTAGCAATCACAATAGAAGTGACCACTAAGCGAAGGAAATCCTTTGATAGCAGTTGCACGATACTTGCTGAACTGGCTCCCAAAACTTTACGCACTCCAATCTCCTTAGTCCTTTGCACAACACTGTGTGAGATCAAGCCAAACAAACCAATACCCGCAATGAGCAAAGCCAACACCGTGAAAATATTAAAGGCTTGCCCGAGACGTACCTCAGACTCATACAGCTGATTCAAAGATTCATCCAAGAAACGATAGCTGACTGGCAAGCCCGGAGCTACACTTTTTACCGTTTCCAAGACGAATGAGAGCGTCTCATCCAAGTTTTCCGTTTTAACCTTTAGGGTGATATTACCAAAATTGACACTATTGTTTCGATCGTCGCGGAACATCATGTACTGCGGTTCAATACTAAGATCCATAGGCTGGAAGTGAAAGTCTTTGACCACACCAATGATCCGTCCTTTCCGGAATGTCTTCCCAATGGCAGATTCCGCTGTCCAGCCAAGCTTAGCCACTGCCTTTTCATTTAATAGATAACTCTGGGTAGAGTCAGTGGAATGACCCAAGGAAAAGTTTCTTCCCGCCGCCATATCTATCTCGAATAGATCCAAGAAATGATAATCAACATAATTTCGATAGATGTTGATACTCTTCTCTCCGGTATTCCCTTCCCACTCTTCTACTACACCTTGATCTCCACTGTTGATCGGTAAATTCTTAATCACAGATACCTTCTCCACTTGGGGGTGTCGAAGCAATTCCTCTCGGATCAAATCTGTATTCTCCGAAATCTCTGGAAAAAAGAAGGGAACATAAACGATCTGATCCTCATTGAAGCCCAATTTCTTATTCTGCACATACTGTACTTGTTGGTATACCACAATGCTACTTGAAATCAGGACTACCGCGGCGGTAAATTGACCAACAACCAGCAGGTTTCTCAACAAATTCCCTCGCTTGAATCGACTAAACAACTCTCCACGGAACACCTTGATCGGTAACAGACTGGATAGGAATACCGCCGGGTAAAAACCAGAAAGTATACCAATCGCAATGGCACAAACAAAGAGACCGGAGAGGAGCCAGTAGTTTTGAATCAAATCCAATTCAATAGGCTGCACTAGTAGTTTATTGAATTGTGGCAGCAGGTAATAAGCCAATACTATAGCCAAAACAAAACTGATTAGCGTAAGCAAAAAGGATTCCCCCATGAACTGGGCGATCAGTTGCTTCCGTTGCGCACCCAAGACTTTACGCATACTTACTTCCTTGGAACGGCTAATCGAACGAGCAGTGGCTAGATTTGTGTAATTGATAGCGGCTAGAAGTAAAATAATGAAAGCGATAGATAAGAATAGATATACATATCGGATATCCCCATTTACCCCAGGATCTAGATTCACCTTCGAATGCAAGTGAATATCTTGGACAGGCTGTAAGAAAAATTTGGAGGCGCCAAAGGGAAAATTCTCATATGCCGGCACTACGTATTGATCGAAGATGTCCAACTTTTGCTCTAAGGCCTTGTAATTTTGCCCTTCCGCCAATACCATATAGGTCCAATAGTTATTCCAATCCCAGCGTCCTACACTTGGTTCGTATTCATTGGCCGTCTTCAGCGGTAGGATGCAATCATACGTCAGGTGTTGATTACCAGGTATGTCTTTGAAGATACCGCGTACGGTCAATGATTGTTCATTGCGATACAAAACTTGTTTTCCCATCGGATCTTCTACACCGAAGTAACGCTCTGCTATGGATTCGCTCAATAAAATAGCCGTAGGATCTTCTAAGACCTCCTTGCCTTCCCCACGCAACATCTTGATGCTGAAAACATCAAATGCTCTTTCATCAGCAAACAAACTGCCCGGTGAATCCACGACATCCTTATAAGACAATAGATTGTTTTCTAGACCGATGGTAGCAGCTGCTTCTACTTCAGGAAAAGTCTCTACCAGGGCCGGGGCAAGTGGCTCAGAACTAACGGCGAAAAAATCAGTCCCTCGGAAAATATTGCCTTCCTGCTGTTGAACCACCCGGTAGATTTGGTCCGCTTTCTCGTGCTGAGTATCATAACTTAATTCATACTGTACATAGAGGGCGATTAGGATAAAACAGGTCATGGCTATGGTAAGACCTGATATGTTGATCGTGGAGTATAGCTTCTGCTTTACTAAATTGCGCCAAGCCACTTTTAAATAGTTCTGAAACATAGCTAGATTGATTAGTGGATCCCGTTGAAAGGATTTAATAAAGTCGGGTCGAAAATGACGAATGACTTGCCACCAAAAGCTCCTTTTTGCGCGTCGAGGAGCCGCTTCAAACTGCTGTTCAAACAGCTCGATTAAGTCTCCTTCGATCTCTTCTACGAAATCCTCCCGGCAAAACCAGCGTAGGAACCGCAGCGCATGCTTTGGTGGTTTTGGTAGCATTTTTCAAGTATTTAGTGGCCTACTATTTACTTAACAAAAGTAAATATAATCAATTTATTTCACTTTTGTTAAGTAAATCTCCAAATAAATCATATTCGCTGATTAATCAGCAAGTAAAATCGATGGCTCAGGAACTTTAATTCCAACCGAATTGTAGGAAGAACACTACTCTTTCCGACTCGATCAAAATTGTTATGCCATGAATTTTAGTGCTATCAATTCCAAGATAGATTCGATTCCTAAATCCGACTATGTAGAAGTAGTCGATCTATGGGAAGCCAGCGTTCGAGCCACCCACCATTTTTTACCTGAATCTGATATTCAATATTTCAAACCGCTCATTCTTAACCAGTATCTAGACCAGGTACAATTATCCTGCCTGAGAGATCAAGCCGGGAAGATTGCCGGATTCCTTGGCGTAGCGGAGGGGAAGATCGAAATGCTTTTTATTCATCCGGAAGTTCGTGGAAAAGGGGTAGGGAAACGCCTCCTCCTCTACGCCGTCCAAGAATTAGGAGCCAAGGAAGTAGATGTGAATGAGCAAAATGAACAGGCAGTCGGCTTTTATCACCACCTAGGATTTACCACTGTAAACAGATCACCAGTAGATGGTATGGGCAAACCCTATCCATTACTACATATGACCTATACCTCATGAGGGAGCTACATATTCGAGCCTTAGAAGCTAGCGATTGTGAGAAGATCCATCAAGCCTTCGTGGCACAAGGATGGAAAAAGCCAGCTGCAAAATACTTCAAGTACCTAGAAATGCAACAGCAAGGTACCCGGGATTTCCTCTTGGCCACTTACCAGCATGAATTTGCCGGCTACCTCACCATTAATTGGACCTCAACTTACCTCTCCTTCCGAGAAAAAGGCATTCCAGAGATTGTTGATTTCAATGTGCTGAAAAAGTTTCAAAGGCGAGGTATCGGAACGGCATTGATGGATGAAGCGGAGCGGCGCATTCAGCAAGTTTCTCCGATAGCCGGAATTGGCTTTGGTATCACCCAGGACTATGGCCCTGCTCAAATCCTATATATCAGGCGAGGCTACATCCCCGATGGTCGAGGCTTATTGCTAGATGGAGAAACCTTAGACTACGGTCAACAGGTCATCATCAGCGACGACCTAGTGATCTTTCTCACTAAGCAATTGACCTGAAGCTCTAAAGTACAGTTTCATTTTCTCCACTGGAAGTCCATGTGGTTCTATGAGCGCTCCACACTCATAGGCTAGTGTTTAGTCTAAAATCTTGAATCGACACCTCTTATGCCAGATTACATACCCAGCGAATCCAAGCAGGCTTTACTTTTAGGTATAACAAAGCGATCGAAAACCATCTCTTCTTTCTTTGTGGAGGGTTTGCGATCAATTAATATCTAATTGTAAAAAACTCGACCATGAAAAAGCTCCTCCTACTCGTATGCGCACTCATCATTTCCTTAGCCTTTTATCCAGAGTCAGATCAAGTCTCCGTCGAAATCAGCATTGAGGATCCGATGGAATTAATTGAGATCACTTGTCCTATCGATGGCTACATCCTATGGAATCAAAGGCAAGATACCTTGCTGGCGAACGGGAATGGGACGTTCAAGCAAACCTATCCGCTCGCTCAAGCCAGTCCTTTTAGAATCAAAATTGGTAAACTCAGGTTTAGAACCCTTTTTGAACCCGGCCAACACTACAATATCAAACTGGAGGGGCAACAGCTTTTATTCAGTGGAAAAAATGCCGCAGGTTTGACGCTCTTTAGTCAGCTTAAACGTCCTGGCTACACCTTTACGGAAGACACCAAATTTGCCAAAGACACTACTGCGGCACAGATTACTGGAAAGATTGGGGATTTGATCCAACAAGAAAAAGAACAATTTCAACAATTACATCAACAGGGAAGTATCAGCAAGAAGTTCCTACAGTTAGCTTCACGAGATATCGACTACTACTATGCAAAAAAGGTCTTGGATATTATTCTAAGCAAAGCAGCAAGCAAGCAGCCATTAGATCCATCATTAGTTACTCTGATGGACAAAACGTTAGAAGAAAACCCCATAAAGCTATCTGGCTTTATCCCGGAAGATTGGGATTACTACGTCGATGCTGCCATCATCTATAAAAAGACCTATGAACTGCAACAAGCTGGAAAGATTTCTAGGGAAGAATTAGATGAATTATACGAGACGGGTGAGCTACACCATTGGCGATTATCATTAATAAACGATCAACTCTCTGGACAGACCAAAGAACAATATCTCGCCTTCTACCTGTATGATAGAGCGGTTCAGTCAAGGTTCGAAAAGAGTCTAGTAGGTATATTCACAAGTTTCAAGCAAGAATTCCCCGAAAGCCCTTTCACGCCTTACATCAAGCCACTGATTGACAAGATCATTACCTACCATAAGCGAATTGAATCGCCGCTGTCCGACAAGGTAAAAATTCTAGATGGTAGCACGATCACAGATTTTGATGAATTGCGAGAACAGCTAAAGGGACAAGCCTACTATGTAGACTTATGGGCTACTTGGTGCAGCCCTTGCAAACGGGAGTTTAAACACAATATGGCTATCGATTCCCTACTGAAGAATGCAGGCTATCAAAAGCTATATATCTCTATTGATAAGGCCAGTGCTCGAGAAAAATGGATTGACAACATCAAATATTTTGGCCTGGAAGGAACCCACCTACTCGCCTCCAAAGCGTTTGTTGAAGACTTTGCGACCCATCATTCCCTGCAAAAAGAGATGATGATCATCCCTCAATATCTTATTGTAGACCCCGAAGGGAAGGTGGTAAGTAGAGATGCCCCTAAGCCTAGCCAATCGGACCAATTAGGAGCTGTACTGGACTCCTCTAGACGATAAGGAATCCAGATAGAGGGTAAATCTAAGACTTGATCGGTAGCTAGGCAATATGCTTATTTGTCTATCTTGTCCACCTATGAAAAAGACGATTATATCGCTTCCATTAGGGGGCTTGTTCCTTCTGGTGTGCCTGAGTGCCTGCCAGTCAGGAGTGGATACTCGTGCAATGGAATTTGACCAGCTGCGAATAGATAAGACCGTAGTGGATGAGATTAGACTTTCGGATGGGCAGAAGATCGATGCCAAGATTGGAGCTAGAACCCTCCATGAAATGTTGCTAGAGGGTGACTTCTTACCCAGTGGTTGGGTGGCCGATCCGCCGCCCAAATTTTATGAGTTGAAAAGGGTCACTAGAACTGGAAATCGAAGCTTGCTCTTTTATGCAGTGTGCTATGAAGACGGGAAAATTGCTGAAATTAAAGTGGCCACCCTGGAAGGAAAGCAGTTACGTTACAACTATCTGATTTGGTCCGATGTGCAATATGGTGATCCTTACACCAGCATTCAGTTGGAAAAAGAAAAGGGCTCCATTCAGTTTTACCATGAAGGCCAACTGCGATTTACCTATTTACCCGATGAAGGCAAAGTGGAACAACCATGAGTGAACTAGACCTACTGATTCGCCCTATCACAGTCGGGGATCAAGCATTCCTCACAGAGATGCTCTATCTTGCCTTCTACCTCCCAGAAGGAGATCCGCCTTTTCCCCGATCAATCTTGGATCGTCCTGACATTCTGAAGTATCATGCAGCATATGGGAAAGCAGGTGATTTTGGCTTCCTGGCCCTACGAAAGCAAGAAGAGATCGGTGCGATCTGGTGCCGACTCCATCGCCCCGAAAATCCAGGATACGGCTTTGTACGAGCAGATGTACCGGAGTTAAATATTGCAATGCTCCCGCAAGTACGAGGTCAAGGAATTGGGCAACAATTGATGTTGTGTTTGGAAGAAAAGCTCCAAATGGAAGGCGTTCCTGGCATGAGCCTAAGTGTAGATCATCGGAATTTGGTGGCTTATCACATCTACCATAAATTGGGCTACCAGCGGGTAAAGGAGGAAGGAACAGCGATCACCATGCTGAAACTATTTTGACAAATACTCCGCTACAGCTTTATTACTTTTTGTTTAGTTACCGTATTTTCTCGTTCAAATTTATAGTATGGATCAAATAAGCCTATTCACTTGCTGTTTTCTAATGACGATTGGACTCGGAGCTCAAGACTTTTCGCTCTTTGAAAAAAGAAGTTTTCAAGCCAAAGATGGCGGAACACTCCCCTACCGAATTCTGCTGCCTGAAAATTATAATCCAGCGGAAAAATATCCCCTTGTGCTCTTTCTGCACGGTGCCGGAGAGAGAGGCGACGACAATGAAAAGCAGTTGGTTCATGGTGTTAAGGCTTTCTTGAAGGCTGAACATAGAGAGCAGTTTCCATGCATTGTTATCGCTCCACAATGCCCCAAAGAAAGCTATTGGGCTTCTCCTAAATTTGAGCGCACAAAGTATCCGATTGATTTTGATTTCAATTATGAATACGACCAGACCATTGGTCTCGACAGAGCCATTCAGCTCACCCGATCGATTATTAAGCAAGAGTCAGTAGACAAAAAGCGGGTCTATATTACGGGATTGTCGATGGGTGGGATGGGAACCTACGAAGCGGTATATCGCTATCGGAAACTATTTGCCGCAGCTATTGCCGTGTGTGGCGGGGCTGATGTAGACGCCTATAAAAAGAAGCATGCCAAAATTCCGTTCTGGTTGTTTCATGGCGATGTGGATGGGGTAGTCGAAGTGAAGCATTCTAGGGCAATGAATGAGAAACTGCGCGCCTTAGGGGCTGAAGTCCGTTATACCGAATATGCCGATGTAAACCATAATAGCTGGGAAAAAGCATATGAAGAACCAGCATTACTCCCTTGGTTATTCGCTAAAAGCCGTTAATGAAGCATTCTTTTTATGAGCTACCACGCGCCCGTCAATGGACGCTTAGTATCGTTTTTGCTATCCTTGGTGCTGTGCTTATACTCAGCAGTGTCTTTCTGTGTATGTATTTCCTTCAACCTTGGCTATTACTCTTATTGATACCACTATACTTCGTCTTTGCCCAGCTCCTAGATATTCCCTTTGGGCACCTTAGAGGTACGCTGAAGCATTACTCCCCTATGCTGATCGTACAGCCGATTTCAGGAACCTACTACCTACACACCACTACCTTATTTGATCAATTATTTGCCCTCCCGCACAAGGACCCCAAGCTTTCTAATCAACAACAGATATTGATCTGGATCTTAGATGGATTCTTAGCACTGATTGATGATTTGAAAGAACAACCAGATCTCCCTATCGTTGGCACAACGCATTTTCTGAGTCTCAGGCGTGCTCAGAAGTTGGGGTTTACGATACGAGCAGCGGACCCTGTCAGTAAATTCATCTTGATTATTAACTACCTGAATTTAGTGCTGAGTATGTCCATTACCAAAGGGCACTTGCGTTTTCCGAAACTTAATCAGGTCCGAAGATTTGAAATTAGTACTACTGATTTGATCCGTCAGGAGCCTCTATTCCGTGCCTGGAGAATGCAACTAATTCGCCGGACACAGCGAACTTAGGATAAGTACCCTCTACATCGTTGTGGCTTGATAGATCAACAATTCTTGTGGCTCAGCTGTGATCCGATAAAAATTACGCAACCTTCGCAGTAAGATAGATTTCTCCGCTTTTGTCATTAGATCAAAATCCTCTACCACCTTGAAGAAGGCCTTTCTTTTACTTCTGAATAGTTTAAGAACGGGGCGGAGTATAGCACTAGACTCCGTAATACCTTGAAACAAAGGTTCTCTCAGTTTTTGCTGCCCAAGATCTGACCGAGGAGCGGCATAGGGTGCATCTACCCAGGCAGAAAAGTCAAAGTCATACGGCACGAGCACCAAGGAGTTCCGCTCCCCCTGTTGAATCAACTTGAGATTGCGAACCGGATTGATACTCCAATCTGTATTGCCAATCATCATCTGAAAAATAGCGATAAAAGTATGCTGGATGGTATCCAATTGGCCGGGCTTAAAAGAAAATTGATCTATCTCCTCGCCTTGCAAACGATCGGCCAACTCATCAATATCTTCCAGTAAGATGCCCCAACGCTCAATCGGCTCCACCCTATCCTCTACATCCTCATAACGCACCTTGACCAACTGAACCCGCAAACTCTGCAGACTGGCTTCGTTATACAATTTATAGGCCAGGTATTCCCGGAAAATCAGTTGTGAAGTCAGTAAGCTATCGGCTAAACAGTGCGTAACTAACTTTATATCATCCTGCTTGGCCAAGCCCGCCTTTCCCAGGGCTTTTTTTGACAACTCTAACTTCAAAGGTGGGAATTCACAGGTCATCCTTCGGAATTTCCCACGAGGGCGTACATCCATTTTCCAATCGTACGCAATTCCATTTTTCTCGTATTGCAATCTACCTAATTGCCATTCATCATCCCGATTGTCTTGCAGCAAGACTTCCAAATCCGTTGTAATGGTAATCGGCAATGGATCATCTTGTAGGATCTTAGCCAGTAGGCTGGGAGGCTCGGCGGTATTGGTCGATGAAAAGGCCAACAAATGGCCAACCACAAACAAACTGGCAAGAGATAATATTATGTTCTTCATACTAAACTGATTTTTTTGAGCGCATCTGTATTTTATAAAGAGCAGGGCGGACTAACGCAGGAGTCCACCCTGTACAAAAATGCTACTAGTCGTGTAGGAACTTACAACTGAATTTTTTTTGCGATAAAATCGTGGGATACCCTCTTGGGCAACTTAACCTATCCCTCCCGCACGGCTAGTACCCTACCTAATTGTCTCCGCTCAGCTTACGTAAGCTGCTCTTCTTTGAGGGTGTCGCAGGTAGTCCTATTTCCCCTTCCATAAGCATCGGTAAGTTTCCATCTGACACAATGATCTTGGCATTGGGCGACTTCGACAGCTCCATAAAAGCTTCTATCGACTTAAATTGTAGGATCGCAGGGCTGAGGCCTTCGGCAATGATCTTTTGGGCATCCCTAATACCTTTAGCTTCAATACGCTTTTGCTCCGCTTCCCGTTCTGCCTGTTGCAGAACAAACTCCATTCGCTGCGCATCTTGCTCCGCTTCCAACTTCAATTCAATGGCTCTAGCTAGGCTTTGTGGCAGTCGAATACTTTTCAATAGTACAGCATCAATAACCAAGCCCTTACCTTCCAGGTAAATCATCATCTGGTCCCGAATGGCCTTCTCAATGGTAGTTCTTTCGCCAGTATGCATATCCTTCGCATAAAAACGAGAGGTTACATCAGCTACAGACGATCGGAAAACCGGTAAAATGATATTCTGCTCATAGCTTCGGCCAATATTCCGGAGGATAGAAGGGGCCTCCGTAGGCAATACACGGTAAAGGATCGACACTTCCGATAGAATATTCAAGCCCTCTTTAGAAGGTATGTTCAAGCCCACCTCCAGATTTTCTGTTTGCGTCGATATCTTGATTATACTGGTAAAAAAGGGGTTGTAAAAGCGTAGTCCTTCTGTGTAAGTCTTATCGGCATACTTTCCCAAGGTCCGTTTCACTCCTACCTCCCCTTGTCTAATCGTAGCACAGCTGGTAAAGACGATGATTAACATCCATAGACTGGTCCATTTAAAAACTCTAGTTTTAGTCATAGCTTATCTTTTTTTGTGACAAAAAACAGTTGGGTGATTCCATACTAGTGGCTCTGCTTCTGGCGAAAAACCAGAGCCTAAACACGGGACGTAATGCTTTCTGTTGTCTGTAAAAGTTTGATGTAGGCGCTTATTCTTGCACGTATACGTATTGTTGTTTTGCTCTAAAGTTATTGTAGAACTCTATCATTGAACTAAGATTCTGAAACCGAAACCCTACTTTGCCCAAACGTTTATGCAAATGCTTGGCATTCGGCATGTACCGCTTGATCATCTTTTTGTAGTTACTCGATGTAATTTCAACCACCTTCCCATTCAGCCCTAAGAAAAATCTTTGCTCCTTCACTGTCCCTGCGGCTACCACCCTCAAACCTGTATCAATGGTTTCCGGACGCAAGTACGAATGGACAAAAAGATTCAAGGGGCCCTTAACCACATGTTCAGCCGCAACCAGTCCATTATCTACCCGGATCATAACCAGATCATTATTAGCTCCTGCTGCTATCGGCATCCAAGCAGACAATAACAAAAGACTAAGAACGGGTAGACAGTGATTAGCATTGGGGAATAACCTAAGCATGGAAAGGAAAGTTGAGCGTGAAGGTGATGATAACTTTTTCATAGCTTTATACTTCTTTAGGGCTTTTCCTAGAGCATGTCTCAACTTCCATTAAGTGGCGGCAAGCGGCAATGGGCAATGTCCCCCAATCATGAAAATTTAGACGTGGAACTGATTTAACAAGCTTGAACAGTCGGTAAGTAGTTCAGCTCTTTTATGCTTCTTTTCAACATCTTGCGAGCAATGTAAATCCGACTCTTTACCGTCCCTAGTGGCATATCCAAGTGCTGACAGATCTCCTCATATTTGTAGCCTTGGTGCAACATTAAGATCGGTACGCTATATTTTTCATCCAACCTATCGATCAAACCTACTACATCATTCATCGCTAAATTCATGTCCCCCTCATTAGCCGCGCTGAGATGATCTTGATAAAGAAGGAAATCATCTACGGAGTGATCAAATACCTTCCCACGGCGCTTCTGAGCCCGGAAATTATTGATGAAAATGTTCTTCATGATCGTGCTCAACCAAGCTCTCAGATTGGAATCAGCAGCTAGCTTTTCCCGATACCTGAAGGCACGTAATGCCGTATCTTGAAACAGATCTTCTGCTTGGTGGACATCTTGGGTTAGCTTATACGCAAAACCCATTAAATATTTAGAAAGTTTGTCAAACTCTATGGCGAAATTATTAGTACTCATATCTTCATTAATATTTTTACAATTAATGATAATAGTATTACTATCTTTTACTTATAGAACGCAGAGCTTTGCCATTTGTTCTGGGATGACACAAATTTTACAATTGGAGTAAACACGAAAAAAATAGCCTGGCAATCTGGAGCCCATACGGTCAGCTTGCCGAATATTTTGAGGCTACAGGGAAAAGGCGAAAAAATCTAACACAAAAAACTAATAATCAATACTTTAAAAATAAAAGAAACGCTTATTATTCCTCTTTAACAGCCCGTTCACTTAAGAACTATGGATAGGTAGCTTATAAGTTTTTCGATTGGAGAACTAAAGAAGTTTGATTAGTTTGTCAGCTATTAAACATTTACCATGAGATTCATTCTAATCACTTTTATCCTTTTAATGGCCTTTAGTACACACGCTCAAATAGAGTCAAAAACGGCTCATCCCATCGTAAAAACAGCACAAGGAGAGCTGTCAGGCTTGTATGATTCCGGCATTTATCACTTCAAGGGCATTCCATATGCCCAGCCCCCCGTAAGCTCCCTTCGCTGGCAAGCGCCCCAACCTTTAAAAGCTTGGAAAGGAGTTAGAACAGCCGATAAATTTGGGCCCCGCGCCATGCAAAGGCCGATCTTCGATGATATGCAATTTCGTTCGGATGGTATGAGTGAGGATTGCTTGTATCTAAACATTTGGACTCCTTCCATTCAAGCAGAAAAGCAGTTGCCAGTATTGGTGTACTTCTATGGAGGCGGGTTGTTTACTGGAGACGGTTCAGAGTTCCGGTATGAGGGGGTGAATATGGCAAGGGAGGGTATCGTTTCGATCACCGTCAATTATCGCTTGAATATATTTGGCTTTTTTGCTCATCCTGAGTTGACAAAGGAATCTCCTCATAACTCCTCGGGCAATTATGGTTTCCTGGATCAAACAGCGGCTTTGGAATGGATCAAAACCAATATTGCTGCCTTTGGTGGAGACCCCAAGCGCATTACCATTGCCGGAGAATCAGCAGGCTCTGTATCTGTCAGCGCACAGATGGTATCCCCTCTATCCAAAAATCTAATTGCCGGTGCTATTGGATCAAGCGGGTCTCTGATGGGAACGCTAGGAGCCAGCCCCTTAGCAAGGGAAGAAAACAAGGGAATCGAATTTGCTAAATCTATCGGGGCCACCTCTCTGGCTGAATTACGCAAAATTCCAGCAGACAGCCTCTTGAAAGTCACTAGCAAGGTAGGACTCACCCACTTTGCTCCTACTATCGATGGCTATTTCTTTCCGAAAGCACCAGTAGATATGTATGAGGGGGGTGAGCAGGCAGAGATTCCACTCCTGATCGGATGGAATTCTCAGGAGAGTAATGAAAGAGCCATCCTCGGCGATGCTGAACCCACCGTTGAGAACTACAAAGCCGCCATAAAAAAACTATATGGTAAGCAGGCGGAGCAAGTCCTTGCTGTCTACCAAGCCACCGAGCCGAAGGAAATCTTACAAGCTGCCAGAGATTTGGCCGGTGATAAGTTCACAGGTTTTAGCTCCTGGAAATGGAGCGATACACACGCACAGACTGCCCAACCCGTCTATCGTTATTATTTCACTAAAGCTCGCCCACCACTCGACATGCAGGATGTTCCCGTAGGTCGCCCTTGGCTGGAAGGAGGCGCAGTACATTCGGCCGAAATCGAATACGCCATGGGTAATCTCCCCACCAATCGCGT
>JAHQWA010000200.1 GCA_019634045.1 Saprospiraceae bacterium | reverse complement strand
ATTCAGGCCAGTTGGTTGACCGTCGGTCCGGATGTTGCGAAGATCTGCCTCCACGGAGGAGCCAATGATCTCGGATCAATCATGATCGAAGAGAATGTTGTCTCTGCAGCGGGTGCCCAATTTAGATTTACGGCGGATGGAATTCAGCAAGCAATTAGAGATGCAGGTTATACACCAAAACTGCGTAATCAACAATATGAGTATCGAGCGCTTCCACAAAATATGATGCAACAGGAACTAGATACGGCTAATATGATTGTTGATTAATCCTATTTGTCTGAAAGTTGAGATAAATTGTCCTGAAAAAGTTAAATACGCAATACATTATCATTAGGCGTTTCATTGTCGGTTGTTTTTCCTTAGCTTTATAAGGCTTGAAGTATCACCGCTTGCTTAGTGCCTATTTGGCCATCACACTTTGGGTGGAAAATCGCTCTTTTTTGCTGATATTTCGTTGCTTTCCTTGACCGTATCTTCCAGATATGGCCTGCGAAAAGCGCCTCGTCTCAGCAACAAGATGACACTTTTCTCCACTAAAAGCGATCACCAAACAGGCGCTTAACCCTGAGTAGGTCGTGCCAATTGTTAAGATTAAAGCGCCCGACATGAAAAATGCCTTGATCCTCCTACTTTGTTTTTTCTGTTCCACCATCCTCTTGGGACAAAACGAAGCAGAGACCCCTAATTACTACATCTTTAGCATTTATTTTGGCGGAGGAAGCTATTATATCGATAGCGAACAGACCCAAGATCTGTATGATTGGTTGGATGGAATAGACGGAGCTGAAGATATGGAAATATCCATCCACAGCCACACGGATAATATTGGATCTAAGCAATACAATGCTTGGTTGTCGCAAATGCGTAGCGAGTCAGCCATCATAAAATTGATGGAAAAAGGGTTGCGCCAAGAAATGATGTCAATTGAGGATTTTGGTGAACTTAACCCCATCTATGATAATTCTACCTGGGAAGGTAAGCTCAAGAATCGCCGAGTAGATATTATTTTACGACCTATCCTTTTTTAGTTAGCCTTTGATCGATCGAAATGGAAGTAGTGCTTCTAAAATAAGATACCTTAGCTTGATCTATAACCTCTAATTTATTTAGCATGGCCAACCGCTTTTGGACCGCTCTCCTAATTGTGCTTTTTCTTTTGCCAATAACAGCCAATAGCCAAGACATTTCTGTAATGACCTTTAATCTAAGGTATAGTACGCCTAGGGATGGAGAAAATAGTTGGGATAATCGAAAAGCCTTTGTGGCAGATCTACTACAATATTATGAGCCAGATATTTTTGGTGTTCAAGAAGCCTTGGATGAACAGATGCAATATTTAGATCAAGTGCTTACGGCATACACTTTTGTGGGCGTAGCTCGAGATGATGGAAAGAAGAAAGGAGAATACTCTGGGGTTTTTTACCAAAAGGACCAATATCAATTGCTGGAGGGAAGTACTTTCTGGCTGTCTGAACAACCCAATAAACCCTCAGTAGGATGGGATGCTTCTATGGAGCGAATTTGTACCTATGTGCATCTGAAACACAATTCTTCAGGAAGACAGTTTTGGGTCTTTAATACCCATTTTGACCATAAAGGAAAGCAAGCCAGAGCAAAATCGGTGGACCTTATTCTTCAATGGATACAAAAAAAGAATAAAGCAGGAGAGCCGGTCTTTTTGACGGGAGACTTAAATCTTAGCCCGGAGGAAAAGCCCATAAAAAAATTAGCTAAGGCTATGGCAGATAGTTGGGAGCATAGTCTCAATCCTCCCTACGGACCTACGGGGACGTTCAATGGGTTTAAATTCGATAGCCTATTGGAGCGCAGAATAGATTACATATTTGTATCTCGAGAAAATATAGAGGTGAAGAAGTACATAACGATTGATGATTTCAAGGAATTTCGCTATCCTTCTGATCATATGCCTGTACTAATTCATTGCAAAATAGAACCTTAGCAGCTGCTTATAGGTTATTCTTCGCCATATACTTTTGTAATAGTTGGTGTACATTTTTTCGCACGCCATTTTTGATAATGGGTGTAAAACCAAGCAACATTCCAGGCAGGCCTAGAGCCATACTCGACCACTTCCAGAAATTGAAGCGATCTACGTGTTTAGTTATTTTACCATCTTTGATTTCAAAGATAGCATCGATCTTATTGTGAACTTTTCTACCGGTTTTCCCAAAATTGTATTTTGCTTCCCAATGAGCTGATCCCCCCTTGTCCGTTCCTATTACATTGGAGAACTCAATTTGGAGCTGCCCTTTACTTCTTTCTACCAGCATGCTCCACATTGCCTTGGCTTCGGCAGCTTGCAATTGCCCGAAAGCCGGATCTTCGAAAGTCGCATTTGCGGCATATAAGCTTCCCATTTTTGTGGCATCCCCTGCTTGAAAGGCGGTGTAGAATTCCTCGATGACTTGGCTGTTTTGTTGTGAAAGGTCCATAATTGGGTTTTAGTATGAGACATTAGAAGGCAACTATATACTGTTTAAAGGTAGCTTTCTCTTGGAAAAACTCACTCATCCGCTCCATATTTTTCCGTTGACAGCCCCTTGCGATACGTTATAGGAATTTCTATATTTGTTTTACAAACTCCTATTTATGCGCGCTCTAATACAAAAACTACCTTTAATAGGTCTAGCCCTTATTTTTACTTTTTCGCTTTTTGGTCAAACCAGCGATATGACTTGGGGAAATATACCTCGGTCAGATCTATCCATGATCGTATATCCAGCAGATTCCAGTGCAGCGGCAGTTGTGCTTGCGGACCATGGAGACCTGCGGGTGATTGCAGGGGTTGGAGCAACCCAAACCAAATACTATCTAAATCGACATCGCCGTATTAAATTGTTGAACAGACAATCTTTTGATACCTATGGCCAAATGAAACTCTTTTTTGTTCACAGCGATGATCGAGAGCGAATTGAAGAACTTAAGGCTCAAACTATCCTACCCAATGGACGAAAGCATGAGGTATCAAGAAGAGATATTTTCAAAACTAAGGAAAATGAGTTCGTCTCTTCTCTTTCTTTCGCTTTTCCTAATCTTGAAGAGGGAGCTATTGTAGAAATTCAGTATCAGTTGATTTCCACGGATGTGATAGAACCTAGGCCCTGGTATTTTCAAGAAGAAATTCCAGTTCGACATAGCCAGTTTAGCATTAAAAATGAATCGCGTGTGTCCTATGTGACGCTTTTTAATGGAGGAGAATATTACCCAGAAAGGGAAAGTGTGGGAAAAGTCACGACTTATCGAAATGGTGAAACGCGTATCGTGTATGGACCTGAGTTTATCGTAATGGAAAATGCGCCGGCTTTGGAAGAAGAAGAGTTCATTACTACTCTTGAGGATTATCGCGCTAAAGTGAGGTTACAAGGGGAGTTTTATTATACTCCCGACGGTCGTAAACACCAATTATTTACCACCTGGGAAAAATCGGCCAAAAGTTTACTAGACCACCCTCAGTTTGGCCAACAATTTCGGAAGAAGAGAAATTTCAAGAAATTGTTGGAAGAGGTGCAGGGGCTTATTAGTCCGGAGATGAATTCCGAACTAATTATGAAGACTATATTTTCCTTCATTAATCAACGGGTAACGTTCAATGGTAAAAAATCCTTTTGGGTAGAAGATAATCTCAACAAGGCTTTTACTCGAAAGCAAGGAAATGCGGGAGAAGTTAATCTGATGTGCCTGGCCTTATTGAAAGCTTATGACCTAGATGCTTTTCCCATTCTTACTTCTACCCGAGATCACGGTAAAATGTATAGGCATTACCCCTTGATTGATCAATTCAATTACGTGTTGGTTGGGGTGGAAATTGAAGAGAAAATTGTGCTGCTTGATGCCACAGATCCTTTATTAGGTATCAATATGCCCAGTCCTAATGCATTAAATAAACTAGGGTGGGCTGTAGATCTAGATCATCTGTCCTGGATTGACATCCAGGTGCCCATGTGTCGGGATATCTATGGATCAGAATTAAGTATAGATGAAGAGGGGAATGTGGTCGGCAAAATGCGGGCTATATTCAATAGCTATACCTCATTGGCGGAACGTCAAAGGCATAAATCAGATCCAAGCGGAGCGTACTGGAAAAATAGAATGGGGGCTTTCGCTTCAGATATTCGCTTGGAATCTGTTCAGATACAAGATTATGGAGAGGCTTCTAGCAAGTTTATGAGCGAAATTCGCTTTGAGGTGCCCAATGGTGCAATGGCGGCCGGCGATTATCTATACCTCTCTCCTATATACTATTCTAACTTCAAGGAGAATCCCTTTCAATTGGAGCAACGAGACTATCCCATAGATTTTGCATACCCCTTTGAAGAGCGATATGTCGTAAGTGTAATCATACCAGAAGGGTATGCTGTGGAGGAACTCCCCGTGTCCACTTCTTTAAACCTCCCCAATAACGCTGGAAAGTTTGAGTATAAGGCTAGCCATCTTTCTGGAAAGATCCAGCTTATGCTAACTGTTCTGCTGTATGAAACCACTTTTAGTCCTGATCAGTATGTTGATTTAAAGGCTTTATTTGATCAAATGGTTACTAAACGTTCGGAGCAAATTGTATTCAAGAAAATTAGCGATAAGTAATTATGAAAAAGTCAATTTTCGTCATCCTCTTGCTGACTAGTTTCAGCAACATTCCTCTATTTTCTCAATTATATTACCCTGCAGCTATAGATGATAAGCTGAAAGAAGATGCCAATTCTGTAATTCGACATGAAGAGGTTTTCTTTAAGGTGAAATCTACCAGCGAGGGTACGTATCATTTTAAACAAATCATTACGATTCTTAACAAGAAAAGTAGCGATAATGTATTGTACATTCCCTACGATAAAGATTCGAAGGTAACGGAGATCAAGGCTACTTTATACAATAACTTTGGACAAAAGGTGCGGAAGATCAAACCCTCAGAGGTCAAGGATTATAGCGCGATACAAGATTTTTCGATTTATCAAGATGATCGCTTCAAATACCTCGAGGTAAAGCATGGTTCCTTCCCATATACGGTAGAGTTTGAATACGAAATGAATTTGAAGGGGATGTCCTTCATCAATTTTAAGGACTGGTATATTCAGGGGTTCTCTCAGTCTGTAGAGTATGGCAAATACCAATTGGAGATTCCCAAAGATCAGGAATTTCATTATGAGGCCCTCAATTTTGATGGCACCCCAAAGGTAAGAGAAGAAAAGAACAAGCAAATTTATCTTTGGGAGGTTAAGGACTTGATGGCGATGGAGAGAGAACCCTACGGTCCGAGACGATTTGATGTTCTTCCTGTATTATGGTTATCTCCAGGAGAGTTCCGAATTGACCAATATAAAGGAACAATGAATAATTGGAATGAATTTGGGCAGTTTATGAATAAATTAATAGCTGATCGTGATGAACTGCCTTCTACTCTCGTTACTGAGGTTAAATCACTAGTAGCTCATGCAAAGACTGATCAAGAAAAGATAGATTTGCTATATAACTATTTACAGGAAAATATGCGCTATGTAAGCGTTCAATTGGGTATCGGTGGCTGGCAACCCTTTGATGCTACTTATGTATCTGAAAAAAAATATGGAGATTGTAAGGCACTCAGTAATTTCATGAAAGCTATCCTAAAGGCTGTCGATATCGAATCCTATCCAGTATTGATCGCCAATGGTAATTTGGACTATGAGGTTACTGAGGACTTCACCACGCCTCGTTTTAACCATATGGTTTTACATGTACCAAGTGAAGACTATTGGTTGGAATGTACTTCTCCCAATTTTCCGCCTAACTATTTGGGAAGTCGAAATTCTGATCGCAACGTAATGCTAGTTACGCCAGATGGAGGAAAGCTTGTGAAAACCCCCAGCTTAAAAGCAGAGGATAACCAAGATAATCATAAATCGGTAATTTTGTTAAAGCCAGATGGCAGTGCTGAAGTAGCGGTAGATATTTACGCGAGTGGATCCTCTCATGAAACTTATCGTGGGATTCAAAGTGGGTTGTCAAACGAGGAAAAAGAGAAGTGGTTAACTAAAATTAGTGATTTACCTTCCTTTACCATACAAGCATTCTCTATTGAACCTAGTAAAATGAAACCGGAGGTAAAAGTTCATTATAATTTGATGGTTTCTCGCTACGCCGCCAAGGCAGGAAAACGTTTGTTCGTGCCTTTGAATGCGATTAACAACTGGGATTATATCCCACCTGCACTGAAAGAAAGAAAGCACCATGTATTCAGAGAAAATGCTTTTTGGGACAGGGATGAAATTATCCTTGATATTCCCGAAGGCTATCAGATAGAATCTGTTCCTGTTGAAGAAAAACGAGTAGAGGCACCTATAGGATATTATGATGTCAAGGTTTTTCAAAGAGGGAAACAACTAGTCATGAATAGAGAGATAAAACTGGAATCTGGGGAATATCCTGCCAATGAATATGAAGGTATACGTCAATTTTTTAAGGAGGTGAGTAAGTTGGATGCCATGAAGGTGGTGCTGGTGGAAAAGAAGACGTAGTCGTCTTATAGTTGATCATTAAAGCCGCTTTGTTTTACTCAGGATTTCAATTCAGATGTTGATCCAAGGGTATGTATTCCACTTAGTATTCTCTTGTTTTCTGTAATAAGAGCATCTTCTATGTCTGCTTAGCTATAGTATTTATCTAAAAAATAACATCTTTATACCCAAGAAACCTACATTTACCAAGTGAAAGAACCGAAAAACAAAGCTGTTGATGTAATACCACTCCCACCGGTTTTAGGCCGTCATTGGCTCATTGAACTACAAGATTGTGAAGTAACTACTTTGACAGCAGTGAATGCAGTTGCTAAGATTATGGAAGGGGCAGTAGCTGCTTCCGGAGCCACTCAGGTAGAATCCCGTTTTCATCAATTTAACCCTTACGGCGTCAGCGGTGTAATCGTTATAATGGAAAGCCATTTTACCATACATACCTGGCCAGAGTATGCCTATGCCGCTGTGGATATCTTTACTTGTGGAGATTTAATCAATACGGAAAAGGCCGTAGAATTTTTACAGCAAGCTTTTGGCTCCAAACAAGTTTCTACTCAATTAATAGAACGGGGTATTCGATAGAGAATTGGAATGGCTTCTAGTCTATTTGACAAACCCTTGAGGCGTTTCACCTACTTACCATACGACAATCCGATTTCTTCATCAAATCTGAATCATGAAGATGCTATTCCTTATCCAACGGTTGGTTGCTGTAAAGCGGCTGATCCCATTTATAGGTTCTAGTCTAACAATAGGCTTGATTTTGGCAAGCTGTGGGAATTCGACGGTAGAAGTTTCCATTGTGAATGCTACTCAAGAGGATCTGTTGGAGGTAGAAGTCCGTAATGATAAGAACGAGACTACTACAGGGCTCTTTGATGTAAAACCTGGAGCGGAAATAAACAAACAATTGTCTTTTTCTACTGTTTCTCCCTCGGATGGACACTACGTTCTAAGAATGAAAGAGCAGATGCCTCGAGATTTCGGTTATTACTCTAATGGAATTCCCTTGGAAAACAGCATTGAAATCGAAGTTAGAACAGACACGGTGTTGATCAAAATGAAATGATTAATGATCAAAAGGATAGCCTATGAATTTGGCGCAAAAATCAGTTTGGATCTTTACCTGTCTGTTATTACTACTCTTCTGGGTAGCCACTTTTCCTACTCCATTGTCCATCTTAATAACTAGTCTAGCGATTGGAGTGGGTGTTATCTTTCAAGTTCTAATCATTCTTAAGGACGATCACAATACCTAAGCTTTCTACTCTTTCACATAATGACCAATAAACTCTGAATCGGCATCGATGATCAATCCATCTTTCCGGCGATAGGATAGGGCACAGGGTTTATCGGTGAAGTAAATTCCAGCTTGATAATATTCGTCATCACCGTCCTTAGGTAGTTCCTCATAGGCTTGATAGATAGCTGGAAAATGGCTGTACTCTCCATCACAAGATTCCAAGCAGATGCCAGCGGGATTGAATATCTTCACATTTTCACCTTCCCTGCCATAGATTACTTTCTCCACATAGGCTCGGCGATTAAAAGCGCTTGGCGAAAAGGTAGCTTCCAGTAGTAGGGGATGGTTTGGAAACAATTCCCATAAGATCTTTAGCATGGCCTTTGATTGGAATAGCATGGTGTAAGCTGGGTTGAGGATCACGCAAAGATCTTTCAAAACAACTTGCGTCAAAATATCCATTAGTTTGGGTTCTTCCCAAGCAATGAATTCCCAAGGCACAAGCTTAAACCAGAAATCAATCGGTAAATATTCATCCTTCTGTACTGGCATAAAGATCCCTTCTTCTGGGGAAAAGAATATTTTCTCCATGGGCATATAAAAGATCTCATATCCGATATCCTTGGCCGTATCAGCAATAACATCAGCATTAAGTGCATCTTCTTCATGCCCCAAGGTGCTAAAAAGGATAGCCGTGGGTCGGTCGGGGTTTTGAAGACTTAATCTTTCAAACTGTTTGCTCAGGCTTGCTTTCAATCCGTTGAATTGACTAACATCCCTAAGGCCACTATTCCGCAGAAGTTCCGTCTGAATTATTGCGGTTTCAGGGATGACTGTTGCTGTGTCTGCATTGAATTCAATAAGTTTGGCTGGTCGACCATTTATTACACCTGATAGATCGAAACGACCATACAAGTGCATATGTTGGTGTCGGTTTTCCCAGGTGTATTGTATTAGTTCTACGGCATTGTCAGGAATCCCAGCAGCATTCCAACGCTTCGTATCAATGACATACTGAGCTGCTTTTTCATACAACTCATACAATTCTCTACAAGCCCTTTTGTAGGCTTCGATTTCAGATTTATCAACTTGGAGCAATTCACCTGTGAGATATTCCATATCCTCGCCGCCAAAGTATTCTAAGCCTAGTTTTCGAAGTTTCTTATTGCTTAGAGCTTTGGTTTCGAATAATCGCGAGTCGAGCATGTTGTAGGGTTTGTTAGAGCAGTTAAAGTAAAGCGCTGATTTGTATAGCTGATTTAGTGACCAAGATAGGGAAAAGAAAACATTAAAGTTATCGAGATAAATAGCTGGAATGGAAACCAATATTTCCATCTAGGGTAACTTATACTTTGCCTGGAACTTTTGCAATCAAGTGAGCAGTTTCTTGATGGCCATAATAGCAAGAAGCGATTTTTTGTACAAAATATCCGGTTGCAAATTATGCTACTGCACTGCTTTTGGGAAGTGCGGTAGCCTATACCGAAAAGAAAAAAGCAACTGTTGGTAGCAACAGCCGCTTTTTTCTTTCTGCTAGAATTTATCTATGTCTTTTTTGACTCTGATTAAATGCCGTGTTCGATCTATCCGCCGGAAGAACGCGTAGAGCGACTACCTCCAAACCCAGAAGAACCACTAGATGGTTTTCTTACGGTAGTACGAGAAGCTGTATTAGAAAGAGTCCTGCCAGCAGAAGAGTTTACTCTGTTGTAGGTGTTTTGATCCCGGTACGAGGAGGCAGATGGTGGTACGGAGGTACTTCTACCCATGTAATATCCCATTAATCCACCCATTAGAACGCCTGACATACTCCTGCGACGATGGTAGTGTTGTCTGCCGGTAGAGTCTGTAGGTTCTGCCGTGGAGGCAAGGGTGTTTGGGTCGACATCGTTTAGCATTAATGTGTCAATGGTGCCGTCCATGTAATGGGTAATGACTCGGCTTTCAGTCTTGGAGTCTACTACCTGCTCATCGATGATCTTAAAGTTGTCAGGTTCTACCTCTTCCAAGGTAGTTATTAGACCCTTAGTGAGTTCAATTTTTTCTTCTTCGACATATTGAACATTGTCACAACTGGTCAAAAAGAGCGCTCCAGCTGCACCAATAGCAACGAGGGTCTTTCTAGCAGAAGTTTTGAGGCGCGTAAAATTACGTTTTGGTGTCATAACGATGGTTTATTGGTATTGTTTAGCCATCCAAGATAAGGATAATATTGGTAGAAGAAAAGGGTATAAATAGAACCCATTCAATTAGGGGGGTGTTCAAATTCCTCTTTCGCAAGCAGATAAATTTCTTCAATATCCGAATCCGAAATATTTGGGAAATTTTCTTTGATCCTTGCTTGTAAAAACGCTTTGGGAGCATCATCTCCAATTAAGACAATCTGTTGATGAATAAATTCTCTTTCTAAAATCTGTTGTCTTTCCTCTCCAAGTTTTTGGTTAATGATGTCTAATATATCTTCTGAAAGCTTGGCAATCCTCCTAAGAATGCCTGCGCGCATCTTAGAGAAATCAAGGAACTTATAGAAAAGAAACTTATTCTCACCAAACAGTATCCAATATTCTTCTTTAGATTTATCTATACCACGGGGAATATTCCTATAGCGCAAGCCCAATTCTGTCATCAGATTTTCTGAGTGTTCGAGTTGTTGAACATTTTGATAGAAATCCGTTAATCTTTTGTACATATCAAAGTCCACAATATTGCCTTCTCGAGAATCTATGGCGTATTGAATGGTCGTAAAGTCATATTGTGGCTGAATATACCTCCAAGTGTAGAAATTACCGATCTCTTCGATAGCAAAAAGAGAGTCCCATTCTACATTTTGTTCGGTTTGATTGTCTGCCCATACAGGAAAAGATAGACGTATGCCTTCCAGTTCAATTTTGAGACTTGACCATATCTTATCACTTTCTTGTTGTATGTATTTTTCTTCTTGTAAGCTATTCAAGAAAAAGGCGAGGTATACACCAACAAAGACAATGATCAATTCTACCAGAACTAACTGCCATTTAATGCCAAGCGCATTTGTTAATCTTGTTAAGAACTTTGACAGAAACATAGCATTTAATTTATGTCACCCAATGAAGGCTCTCGAAAGACAGAATCTAAGAACTTGTGATAAGACGTAAGATATAAAGAGTCAGTTACACACATTCTATGAGTAATCTAATTGTCCCGGCCAACTGTCTAAAAATAGTGCCCGAGATGTAGATAGAAACTCACGATTCCATTTCCTAAATTATACTCAGTAGCAAACTTCACGGGACCCACCAAGGTTAACCAGCCTAATTCAAAACTGGTTCCCCACAACAGCCCCCGATCGGCTGGCAAAATTTGTTCTCCTAGTTTTATCTCTTCTACCTGGAATTCCCCTACGTTGAAATAAAGAGAGGCAAATATATTGGACAAGGGTTCATATTGAAACTTCAGACCTGATAGATAAAAAGAAGTGGCGGGCTGTTCCATATATCTTAAACCAGCAAAATAGGTGTGAGTCTGGGCCTGCTCGAGATCACGTCCCAAGAAGAAGGATTGGAGAATGTTTCCTTCATCAAGGGATAAAGTGCCTGCTTCATTGTACCACTGAAGATGTAGGTTGGAGTGCAGCGGGAATACTTTGCTGAAAGCAAACTTGGCGACGCCTTGGACCGGCTCATTTCTGATAATATTTTCGAAGGGCCTAGTGAGCTGCCCGGTAACAGCTAGTTTAGCTTCCAGCTTGAAAATGCTACCCTTAGTTGGAAAGTGTTTTCTATTATAGGTATCCCAGAAGAAATTTAGGTAGTTGTTGAACTGAAAGAGCTTAATTTCCTCTGTATCAGGATTAAAGAAGTTTTCATTTTTGGAAAAACGTTCCATGCCGATGCCTATAGAAGCAGACATCGCCCTGTCAGAAGAGGCGAATGCATCGAGTCGCCAGCTATACCTATGAATTTGAAATTCTTCAATCCTCTTGTTGTCTTCATAGGTGAAGCCGGGGTATAAATGGATTAAGCCACTCAGTCGCATTCCAAGACGTGATTTGGAGGAGAATCGAAGTAGGTAGTCGGTCCAAAGTGATGGAAATTCGGATAGGCGGAGATCCAAATGCAACTTATCACCTGGTATAAGTTGGTTACGTAGGGCTAGGTTGAGTAGTAATCCAGCTTTCTGATCGATATCGTAGTTAGCACCTAGATTTACAAAATCTCCATCTTGTGGGGTAACACGTAATTTCAGGTGATACCCTCCTTCTATTTCTTCCAATTGATAGTCCGTTTTGCGGACAAAACGTGTACCTAACAATTGCTTAAGTGATTGGTCAATATCAGCTAGAGCGTATGCTCTTTGAGGATTAAAGGAAAGCAAACGTAAGAGTGCTGCGCTCTGTTCCTCACTGGTTCCCGAAATGCTAACTTGTTTAATTAGGATTTTATAATCGATTAAGCGTGGAGCAGGGATTTGTCTAAGTTCTGGCTTCCATCCGATCTGCTCCAGTCTTTTCTTAAGGAAGGGGAGCATTCTTTTAGCCGCTCTTTCTCCAAGCAAAAGTAAGGAGTCGATTTTATCGAAGCCCAAAGTACTGTAATCATCGATGGCAGGTCGAATCACTACGTCAGCAAGATCAACTTGATAATTATTGTTTTCGGCTATGCCATATGAACCAGACTGATTGAGAATATCCAATAGTGAGTTCACTTCCTCTTTTTTATACAAAAGCCCTCCCACATCTACCGCAATCGTGAAATCTGCTCCCATCTGGATGGCATCCTGTACCGGGAGGTTTCTTACCCAACCTCCATCAATTAACAAGGTAGAATCAAGCAATACGGGTTCGAAGATAGAGGGGATCGACATGCTGGCTCGAATCGCATCTTTAAGAGAACCATCCTTCAGGACAACTGCTTTTCCTGTTTCAAAATCAGTAGCTATGGCACGAAAAGGAATTGGGAATTCATCAAAACTATTATACTGATTGGCGGGTAGAGTGATCTCAGATAAGAAGATATCTAGCTTTTTACCTTGAACGACTCCTTTCGGGAGTTCGATTTGTCCTTTTACGATAGGGAAACTTAATAAAGTCCGATCGGTATGTATAAGTTCTTCAGCAGGAATATAGGACCGTAATAGATTGTCGTTGAAATAGTCAAACCAATCTGCACTTTTGGCTAAGGACACTAGACTATCAGCACTATATCCCAGTGCATACAGGCTTCCGACAATACTACCAATACTAGTTCCCGTGATGATATCAGGTTGGATACCTGCCTCTTCTAAAACTTTTAATGCACCAATTTGGGCTATCCCTTTAGCTCCCCCGCCACTCAACACTAGCCCTAGTTTTACATCATCTTGGGCCGAAACGTGGAGCGTGAAAAAGAATAAACAAAGCAGTACACCAATTACTTTTTGCTGAAGGCCTTGAAATAGGGGCATGTTTTCTCTATTTGAAGAATTGATCTGAAGATTACTTTTCAGTTATGGTTCCTGATCACTTCTTAGTTTTCACTGGGGATACTATCCGGTCACCTATTGTAAGTAGCCGCTGAGGGGAGTGGGGCTTCCTTTTCATCAATAAGTGACATCCTGCGAAAATACTAATAATACGTTCGGAAGGGCAGAATCGCGGCTTATTTGGTGGAACTCCTACACGATTTATTGCTTGTTGCTTACATGACTTTTGCCGAGAATTTGGTGACTTTCGCCGAATTTTAACATCCTAAAAACACTTCCATAGTATTTTACTTGTTAACTTGGTGGGTGGATCGTTCAACTTAGATGGATCTAGGGACTTATATATTATGTCCATCCCAAATCCTAGAAAAATTGAAGTTGGTGAAACTAAAGGAATAATAATGAAGAAGATCATTGAAAAATACAAAGGCCGTTTCTCTGAAATCAAGCTTTGGGGCACCTTGAAGAGGTATGCTCGGATGGCTGGTATCAAAACAGTGTATACTGTTCTACTAATGTTCTATGCTTTCAAGCGTAAGGATACGCCAAAGTGGGCAAAGACATTCATTACGGGATTGCTAGGATACTTCCTCGCTCCTATTGATGCTATACCTGATCTGACTCCGTTTGTTGGTTGGACAGATGATCTTGGCATGTTGAGTGTAGGGCTAGTAACGGTCGCTGGTTATATCAACAAGGAAGTGAAGGATAAAGCTAGAGGTCAACTTAAATCGCTGTTTGGAGAATACGATCCAACAGAGTTGGAAGAGATCGATAAAAGACTGTAAAAGATTGCTACTATGAGATACCGAGCACTGGATACCGAGTTGTACAAACTCAACCGGAAACGTTTTACGCGAAAGATGATGCCCGATTCCATCGCTATTTTTCACTCAAATGACCTCATGCCTCGGTCGGGAGATACTTATTACCCCTTCCGACAAAATGCGGGACTCTTTTATTTGAGTGGTTTGGACCAGGCTGAAACAGTGGTTGTGTTATTTCCAGACTGTATAAAGGAAGGTTTTGAAGAAGTGGCCTTTATTAAGCGAACGAATGAGTATATCGCTACCTGGGAAGGACAAAAATATACTAAAGAAGAGGCCAAGAAAATCTCAGGGATTGAACGAGTTTATTGGTTGGATGAGATGGACAATATTTTGCACGAACTCATTCTACTAGCTAAGCGCATATACGTTAATCTTAATGAGCACGATCGCTTTCATTCAGAAGTGACTAATCGAGATCAACGTTTTACTCAAAAACTTAAGAAAAGATATCCTGCACATAAATATCACCGTTCTCAACCCATTTTGAAGAAATTGATGATGATCAAATCCCCTGTAGAGGTGGATGCGATTCAAGAGGCGATTCAGATTACGGGGCAAGCATTTCAACGGGTGCTGGAATTTGTGAAACCTGGTGTGAAGGAATACGAAATTGAAGCAGAAATAATACACGAATTTATCCGAAATGGTGCGACTGGTCATGCCTATGATCCTATCATTGCCGCGGGAGATAATAGTTGTGTTTTACACTATATTGATAATAATAAGGTCTGCGAAGATGGAGATCTAATCTTATTGGACTTCGGGGCAGAATATGCCAATTATGCAGCAGACCTTACCCGCGTCATTCCTACTAACGGCCAATTTTCGGCTCGTCAAAGGGAAGTATATGATGCTGTCCTGAGGGTACTTAAAGCTTCCAAGCAACTATTGGTACCTGGTATTACTCTCGAGGAATATCACAAAGAAGTTGGGCGTCTAATGGAGAGCGAACTAATTGGCTTGCAACTGCTTGATAAGAAAGAAGTTGCTCAGCAAAGTTCGGACCGTCCCTTATACAAGCAATACTTTATGCACGGTACTTCTCACCATTTAGGACTGAATGTGCATGATTTGTCCAATCGATATGACCCAGTCCAGGCAGGAATGGTATTTACCTGTGAGCCTGCGATATACATCAGAGAAGAACGGATCGGGATTCGATTAGAAAACGATATTTTGGTAACCGATGATGGCCCTATTGATCTGATGAAGCATATTCCTATTGAAGCTGATGAGATCGAGGAATTGATGAATGCCGGGGTCTTGAATTAAGCATCAGCTGATGATTTGGGCAGAACTTGCTAGAATAGCCCTAATTGGCACGGATCAAACAGCTATTCCCGAAAATATAATGGATTTGTTGGCTGCTAGAGGCATGGATACAAGCTCTTCTGCAGATCAACTTTTATTGGATAGCGCTGCTGTCTTCAATCAGATGCGTAAAGCGGGCTTAATAATTCCTACGCATCAAGGAAACCCTCCTCCCAAAATTGACATTCCTGAAACATCCAAGATTTGTAGTTATCGAGTCATTAGAATGCTGCGAAAGATCTTGGATGGAACTCACCCCTACGCCTTAAATGAGTTCCTGTCTCATATGGTAAGACAGGATAAGCAATTGCCTCCCGAGTTCTTACCTGAAATCTTTGAGGCTAGTTTGAAGGATGCAGGGATGTGGGAGGTACTGTCCGATCGATTGGATGAGCGTGCGCGTTGGCTAATTCAATTAAACCCAGAATGGCATGGACTAGCTTCGGCAAGTGATGGCATGGATTGGTACAATATTGGTCCCAGGGGCAAGAAGATACTGTTTGATCATTTACACAAATCAGAACCTGAACAGGCCATAGCTTTATTAGAAACAGAATGGTCTTTGTTAGATTATAAGATAAAGTTAGAATTCTTAGAGGAGTTAGCTAAAAGCCTAACTCAATCAGATGAAGCCTTTCTGAATGACCTAAAGAAAGATAAACGCAAAGAGGTACGTTTAAAGGCGAGGGATTTGCTAGCCAATCTTCCAGGCTCAAGTTTTGCTCAGGCGCTATCTGACCTGATTAAACCCTTCTTCCAGGTCCATGAAAAGCTTGTAGTCAGTATACACCTTCCTGACGAATTGCCTACAGCAGCGGAAGACTACGGAATAGATCTTACTAAGGCCAAGAAAAAGTTTGCGAGTGGCGTTAAAGCTTCTTGGGTAGCTGCTGTAGTGAGTAGAATTTCTCCTTCCTTTTGGGAGGACTATCTATCTGCAAAACCAAGAAATATTATAGCTGCCTTTTATGAAAGTCATTTGGGAGATGTACTCGGACAAGCCTTGGTTTTGGCTATTATCAGGCATCAAAATGCTGAGTGGGCAGAGCAGTTAGTACGACATGAGATGGGACGAGGATTGCCGAATACTTGGCAATATGCCGAACTTCTACAACTTACAAAATTGCTGACTCCTACTACTTTTAATGATATCACTTATTACTATTTGCAGTACAATGGCTCGATGCTAGAAGAGGAAAACCATATTGTCACTCGGATGCTCTTGTTGCGAGAATTTCCATGGGAAGAGCGGCTTTCTCGCCTGGTGATTGAAGGTTTTCGACAATGGATGGCCGAAACACAGACCTTCTTTTGGAATCTATTGCATTACCAACGTATTCTGGAATCGGCCGCTTATAATGTGCCACCGTCATTGGTAGATCCTTTTGGCCGCGACTGGCCCTATCATTCGCCTGTCTGGCCGAGATGGGAGGCCGCTGTCCAACGTTTTCTCAAAACATTATCTTTTCGAAAGGATATGATCACAGCGCTACAGGAAAAGTAGATTTGTGGGTACTAGTCCAGGTATTTGATGACATATTCGATGGGGTGATGGTGGAATTTCACGCTCAAGTCGGTGTATTTTAGACTGATTTCTGGATTGACTGGCTTTTGTATACCCTTTGTCTTAAACGTGAGATGGCTATACTTGCTCATAAACACCTCAAAGGATTCCTGAATAACAAATTCTGCGTGCTCAAACCCCTCCGGGTAGGGGCTTCCTTCCTTGGGTGCAGGAAGTTCCAAACATTGTATTTCCCGGTTTTGATATCGATAAGGCTGATGAAGCTTGAATGTAGATATTAGCCTTCCTCCTATTATTGATTCTGTAAGTAGTTCTCCATGATCAGCGAGCTGATGCTTCAATTCCAGATACCTTTCCTCATTAGCAACTCGGTAGCAGATGTGATCCAGCTCGTAGTTATTTACTAGGATATTATCCTCTGTCAGGTGTTGAAAGATTTGATCTAAGAATGGGGTGATTGGCCCTAGAATTTGTTCTAGCATTGTTCATCGATTGGCATTACAAAATAATACTCCCTAGGCCTCCATCGGCGACGATGGCTTGTCCTATAATAAAATTTGAATTTGGACTCCACAGGAACAGGGCTGTCTTAGCAATTTCCTGGGCAGTGCCAATTCTCCCGATGGGATGCTGCTGACCCCATTCTTCCAATACCGCTTCTACTGGGCCATGCTGACTCGCCCCATAACGCAGAAGTGGTGTATCTATTGAGCCAGGACAAATACAATTTACATATATCCCTTCAGATGCATGGTCGAGGCCCATGGAGCGGGTCATGGCGATGACAGCTCCTTTCGCGGTGGCGTAAGCTAGAACATTTTTTTGGCAGCGCAGTCCCTGAATAGAGCTAATAAGAACGATACCTCCGCCCTCATTGCTTCGAATTTCTGGCACAATTTCCTGACTTACCAAAAACATGCTTTTAAGGTTTACATCCATCGTTTTATCCCAGCTTTGCTCCGAAGTAGAATCTACTGTTCCATAAGTTTGTAAACCAGCAGAATTAGCTAGATACTTGATGGCACCCAGTTGTTTGGCTTCAGCTCGTAGTTTGGCTACTGCCTTCGTATCTGTAACATCGGTCTTGATGAAATGGGCTTGTCCTCCCCCTTTTCTAATAAATTCCGTTGTTTGTAAGCCCTTATCCTCATCAATATCTGCAATCACGGAGATAGCTCCCATCCTCGCTGCTTCTACGGCAATGGCTTGTCCGATTCCAGAAGCTCCTCCTGTAATAATTGCCACTTTGTCTGATATCCAAGAATTATTCATTCCCATAAATTTTCTAGACCGATAATCTTTTTGGTGAAGAAATTAAAAACTTCCTGATTGGAACCATTTTTGTGTGACATCTTTCATGAAAACCTCCTTATATTGCAAAACTAAATTTGCTAAAAAAATGGGTTCTCCCTATGTCTGAATCGACCGTTCTTCGTCCCCACGCGGAAGAGGCTTATGCCGATGAATTAAAAGCCTTGATAGCCGTCGACAAAAATAAAAAACCTCCTCAATGGAAGTTATCTCCCGGAGCGGTGGTGACCTATCTATTGGGAGGAGAATTAGAGGATGGAACCCAAATCACCACGAAATATTTTGGTAGTCGTCGATTGATCGAAGTGGCAGTTGCTACTTTGGTAACGGACCGGGCTTTGCTACTAGTCGGAATTCCTGGAACAGCAAAGACTTGGGTATCAGAGCATTTGACCGCGGCTATTTCTGGAACTTCTACCCTTTTAGTACAAGGAACGGCGGGAATGAGTGAAGAGGCACTGCGATACGGTTGGAACTATGCCCGATTATTGGCAGAAGGTCCAAGTAAAAAGGCTTTGGTTCCTAGCCCGATTATGACGGCTATGCAAGAAGGCAAAATCACTAGAGTAGAAGAATTGACTCGAATTCCGTCGGATGTGCAAGATGCTTTGATTACTATTTTGTCAGAAAAGATGATGCCGGTACCGGAATTGAACACAGAGATACAAGCCAGACAGGGGTTCAACTTAATTGCTACGGCAAATGATAGAGATAAGGGGGTTAATGAACTGTCGAGTGCTTTGCGAAGACGATTCAATACGGTGGTGATGCCACTACCCTCGAGCTTAGAGGAGGAAGTGAAGATTGTACAGCAACGCGTTGGGGAATTGGGCCGACACCTAGATTTACCCAAACCAATGGATACGATAGCTGAAATTCATCGTTTAGTAACCATATTTAGGGAATTACGTACTGGAAAGACGGCGGATGGACGGACTAAACTCAAGGTTCCCACCAGTACACTAAGTACTGCGGAGGCTATTTCAGTAATGAATAGTGGACAAGCTTTAGCCGTTCACTTCGGGGATGGAGAGGTCAAAGCTGCGGATCTAGCAGCCAGTTTAACTGGAGCTATTGTCAAGGACCCGGTGCAAGATAAATTGGTTTGGCAAGAGTATTTGGAAACAGTGGTTAGAGAGCGAAAAGATTGGCAAGATTTATACGAAGCCTGTAAAGCTATGTTATAGGTATTCTAGGATACAAAGCCGTCTTTTTGCCGCATTAAATTGATAGTCTTTGTCGTTTAATAGCGAGGCACCGAGGACAAAAAATGTATATTGATTAGCATGAAGGGAAGGCGTTATTGGAGCTTATGTGTTTTAATTTTGGGGTGCGTGTTTGATGTGCAGGCACAATTACCATTCGTATATGTTGATTCTATTAGCCTTGAAGGAAATAGAATAACAAGAACTGAGGTTATTTTCCGCGAATTGCTATTTAAAGAGGGGGATTCCATTGCAGTTTCCATTTTAGAGAAGACCCTGGAAGAAAGTGAGCAACTCATCATGAATACGGGCCTATTCAATCAGGCCAATATCATTTTTAAGAACTGGGAAGGCAGTACCAATAAGGTACATATCCACGTTGAGGTGGCCGAGGCCTGGTTTATTTACCCTGTTCCGGTGATTGAATTGATAGATCGAAATTTCAATGTCTGGTGGAATGAACAAAACCGTTCGCTAGATCGACTCAACTTTGGAGTAGAGTTTACCCATCTGAATTTTACGGGAAGAAGAGATAAATTCAAGTTAACCGCCAAATACGGGTATACACGAAGTTATTCTGCCAATTATAGCCTACCTTTTTTCAATAAGCAACAAACGCTAGGCTTTGAAGCCGAAGTATCCTTCGCTCGCAATCGAGAACTTAATTATTTGACGGTAGGAAATAAACAGGAATTTTTCCGTTCACCCGAAAGTGATTTCTTATATCAGCGATTTAGGGCGGAGGGTGGATTGGTCTATCGACCCGGACACCATCTGTTTCACAGTTTTCGGCTACGATTTGAACAAAATCGGGTAGGAGATGCCATCGCCAAGGAATTAAACCCAGACTTCTATTTAGGGGCAAGAAATATGCAGCGCTCTTTTACCTTATGGTATCGCTTTGTATATGATCGCCGAGATGTAAGAGCTTACCCTATTCAGGGGGCTTTATTTTCCACAGAAGTCACCAAGACTGGTTTGGGCATATTCGGTGATCGAGATGGAATGATTTTACAGGCCAACTATGATTTGTACATTCCTTTATCTAGACGGTGGAGCGCGGGAGTCCGCACTGGAGGAAAACTATCCCTGATACGTTCCAGACAACCCTATAACGACTATAGGGCGATCGGGTTTAGTCAGAATAATCTGTATGGTTATGAACTATATATTATCGATGGTTTAGACATGGCCTTGGCAAGACCCTTTATACGTCACAAGTTTTACGAAAGAACTTGGAATTTTGGAAAATTGATGCCGTTAAAAGCATTTAGGAGAATGCCGATTAAGATTTTCTTGTCGGCCAATACTGGCTTTGGCTATGCGCATGACCCTTACACCCGAGAGACAAATCCATTCAGTGATCGATTTCTTTGGGGCGGCGGCTTAGGGCTAGATATTGTTCTATTCTATGATAAGGTGATCCAAATACAATACAGCTTTAATCATTTGTGGGAAAAAGGTCTATTTTTACATGTGAACACCAACATCTAGCATGCAAATTGTAGTCTTTAGCAAGGTATTGAAGGAGAAAGATATTCCCCATGTGCAGCACCTATTTGATGTGCTTCATGAGGAAGGGATTAATAGCTACGTTTTTGGTCCTTACTTGGAACAGTTGAAGGGTAAGGTTGACTTGAAACGGGATGTTGGAGTATTTGAAAATCACCTGGATTTTGCCGTAAAGAAGCTTGATTTTTGTTTAACCTTAGGAGGGGATGGAACAATACTTGATGCGCTGACCTATGTTCGAGAGAGTGAGGTGCCAATACTAGGTATCAACCTAGGACGGCTAGGGTTCTTGGCCAGTATTGAGAAAACAAAGATTACCCAAGCGATTCAGATTATAAAGCGAGGCATGTACTACATCGACGAACGAGACATGCTTTATTTAGAGTCTAACTTACCTATTTTTCAAGATATTCCCTTTGCCCTAAATGATTGTACATTGTTGAAGAGGGAAACCTCCTCCATGATTACCATCCATACTTTCATCAACGGATCTTACTTGAACTCTTATTGGGCAGATGGGATAATTGTTGCTACTCCGACAGGTTCCACCGGATATTCACTGAGTTGTGGTGGCCCCATCATCTTTCCCCGCTCCGGAAACTTCGTGATCACTCCGGTTGCCCCTCATAATCTTAATGTACGCCCGATCGTCATTTCAGATGATTCGGTCATCTCTTTTGAAATCGAAGGACGAGCAGAAAACTTTCTCTGCACCTTAGATTCTAGATTTGAACCGATCACTGCTGCTCACCAATTGGCGGTACGCCGCAATAACTTCAAGGCGCGCCTTGTCCGCCCGCAGGATGATGACTTTCTGAATACTATTCGGGAAAAATTAGCTTGGGGGGTCGATCAGCGGAATTGAATTTTTTTCTGAATACGAGGCAGGAACCAAGAAGTGGGTATTCGACCAAAACGACAAAGCTCAGCTATCTTTAGCTGAGCTTTGTTGTCCAAAAAATGATGCCGCAATTAACGAGACTGAAAAAATCAGAATGCACTCGATATTGTTATGTTTCAATTTCTTGTTGTGCTACCATTGGAAGAACGATATGGCTTTACACCTTGGTTTAAGAACGAGTTTTACGCATCATATTCTGCTGCTGGGTAGGCAAAAGATATTCATCTTCTGCCTGACACGAGTATGGCGGACTCATAATCTAATTTTTTATTGAGAATAAGATGTCAAGCTTCATTAAAGCATTTTTGACAGGCTAAGCGGCTTCGAACAAGCCGGATAAATAACCTTTATTCTCAATGATTAATAATACTTTAATTTAGTTAAAATTTCGCAAATAAAATAATTTATAATTAATTATTTTGTTATTCATTGTTTTGTTTGTTTTTTATATCGAATTTTATTTATTGGATAGAATGTAAAATGGTTTTAGAGTGAGAAGGGCAATGATATCGCCTCAATGGCAAAGATTTATACTTATTCGATAGGCCTTTATTCCAAATTACCCCTAATCGGTCTCGGAGAAATTCCTATCTTCATGACCTCAATTATTTTTTCACATCACAGGTTTAATAGCAACCAAAACCATATTGGAATGAAAAATTGCTTATTAAATCTTTCTCTAATCTTTGTTTTATTTACTTCAACTGTTTCATACCTGCGGTCGCAGAGCAGGATTAGTATCTATGCGCAGGGCGGTGTGTTGATAGGTTCACCTTTTGGAGAAATACCTGAAGGAGCTACTGGCAAACCAGGCGTAAGGGCATCAACAGGGGCCGAGTTGAAGTGGACCATTACCCATAAACTTTCTGCACATATAGGGGCTTTATTTGCCCACAAATCCAATGAATTCCAAACACCTGTTACGGGGAAATATAACATCTCTGACGGTGTTTTAGGCATTAAATTACCCTTTCCAATCAACGTTAATTATCGAGGAACCGTATATGGCGCCATTTCCAATAAGTACGTCGACATACCTGTCTATGCAGGATTTCAAGTAGGTAGAAGAACGATGCTGGCTTTAGGATACCAGTATTCTCATCTTTTAGATGGCCGATTCGATGGTACTGCGGATGTCAGAGCGCTGGCCCTTAACTTCCCTGGACAAGAATTTGACGAATCACACCTACTTAGGAAAGATGATCATGCCGTCATTGCCGGAATGCATTACCAACTGTTTGCTCCGATGGAGATACGCCTTCGTTTTGGGTATGGCTTGAACAATATCTTTACGGAAATTCCAGACGGGATGAGCAGCCTACGCAATTTGTATCTCGGCCTGATGGTTGCCTATGGTTTTTCGCTATGATAAATGGAAGTGTTCTATAGCCTTTGGTAAGAAGTTGTTGTTACAAGAGTCAGCCTATGGTCAAGCATTGACCCCGGAGGGATGACCATTCCTGCCCATACCTATTTTCCAAGAAGAAACAATAACGGAATATCTAGTCTCTTATTCCACGCATTTTCACTGTGGTTTTCACCTGGGAAGTACTTGGACATCCAATTATTTGGGCTATATCCTTTTTCGATCATCACTTGATCTATCTTCTTTTGGATGTCTGGATAGAATTGGTCCAGTGTTTTGTCTCCACAATCGAAGTATAGTTTATGTTTCTTCGGATTTGGGAGATTATTACTTAAATACTTCAGGAATGATGTGGGTACTGGATTGTTTTCAGGTGTAAATGTACCGATCCAGTGTGTTGATAGGCAGGCTGCGTTACCAAATACTTTAGGGTACTCACAAATGGCATACATTGAAATCAGGCCTCCCATACTGCTCCCAGCAATGTAGGTGTTTTTTCTATTTCTGTAAACGGAGTATTTTTTGTCGATATATGGCTTTAATTCCTTTACAATAAACTTCAAGTAAGCATCTGATTGCGGTCTAAATCCTGTATTTGTAACTATTGCAACCCGCTGTAATTGGGCATTTACCGTGTCCTTCTCAATTTTAGATAAAGATTCAAAAGGTTTTTGTGGGAAGTAATCTGAATGTCTAGTGCTTCCACCATTCCAAATGCCAACAACGATAAAATCCTTGATCTGGTTAGCAGCTAACAAATTAGTAACTACATCATCAACATTCCAAGCCTGTTTATTCCAAGAACTCTCTGCGTCAAAAAGCATTTGACCATCGTGCATGTATAGAACGGCAAATTTTTTAGATTCAGAATAGTGTTCTGGTAACCAGATATCCACATTTCTTTCGGTCACATACATTGACTGGAAATGCTCAATCCGGTCGATTGTACCACGCACGACTTTGGGTACTGGGTCTTGCGCTTTGGCTACCAATGTTAAGGTCAAAATTAGGGCAGTGCTTATTAGTCTATTCATGAAGTAGCAGTTTGTTGGTAAAAAAAAATCCCATAGGAGAAATGAATCGTCCTATGGGATGTATCTATCGTATGTTAGTATCTTTCTTAAATGTGTAAGGCTCTGTCTTCAGTAGCTGCAAGAGCAGCTTCTTTGAAGGCCTCGGTATAAGTCGGGTGTGCATGACTCATGCGAGAGGCATCTTCTGCGCTGGCACGGAATTCCATTAAGGCTACCGCTTCTGCAATCATATCTGCCGTACGTGGTCCCACCATATGTACCCCTAGAATTTCGTCTGTATTAGCATCAGCTAAAACTTTGACCATTCCCTGAGTGTCCATACTGGCTCTGGCGCGCCCAAGCGCTTTGAATGGGAATTTGCCTGATTTATAGGCTACTCCAGCCTCCTTTAATTGCTCCTCTGTTTTACCGACAGCAGCTACTTCTGGCCAGGTATAAACTACACCTGGAATCAGGTTGTAATCGATATGTGGTTTTTGCCCAGCGATAGTTTCAGCTACGAAAACACCTTCTTCCTCTGCCTTATGCGCCAACATGGCCCCCTTGATCACATCACCGATGGCATAGATACCTGGGACATTGGTTTGTAGGTGTGCATCCACTTCTACTCTCCCCTTTTCATCTGTAGGTATCCCTACTTTATCTAAGCCGAGTTTATCGGTATAGGCCCGACGGCCGATTGCTACCAGACAGTAGTCCGTATTAAGTTTGAAGGTATCTTCACTATCTCTTTTCTGGACTTCGACCGTAACACTCTTCTTGTTAGCCTTGACGGTAGTCACCATGTGTTTGACATGGAATTTCACGCCTAACTTTTTCATGGCGCGAGTCAATTCCTTAGAACAATCTTTATCCATGGTCGGAAGAATCCGATCCATGTATTCAACTACGTGGATTTCGCTACCTAGTCTTGCGTAGACAGAGCCTAATTCCAATCCAATAACCCCGCCCCCAATAATTACCATACTCTTGGGAACATCCTCAATATTTAAAGCTTCAGTGGAAGTAATTACTCTATTCTTATCATAGTTGAATGCTGCAGGTGCAATAGGTTTGGATCCCGTAGCAATGATCACTTTATTCGTTTCGATCGTTTCATTACTCCCATCTGCTTTAGCCACATTGATGGTATTGGCATCGATAAAGGAGCCATGGCCATGGAAAACAGTGATCTTGTTCTTCTTCATCAAGAAGTCAATCCCTTTTGTAGTTTGTTCGACAACAGCATTTTTCCGTTGGATCATCTGCGGCATATTGACCTTCAGGTTTGTAAGATCAATACCGTGCTCGGTGAATTTCTCTTTAGCATTGTGGTAATGCTCAGAAGAGTCGAGAAGCGCTTTAGAAGGAATACAACCTACATTTAGGCAAGTACCACCTAGTGTATTGTATTTTTCGATGATTGCAGTAGTTAAACCTAATTGTGCGCATCTGATGGCTGCTACATAACCGCCAGGACCTGATCCAATGACGGTAACATCATACTTCATGAAGATTTAATTTTGTTACTCAATAGTGTTTCACCTTGCATCCTGGGTCTGGCAAACCCTATCGAGTCAGCTTTTATTTTTTATTAGAGTTGTTGTTGTCGTTGTTTCTTGGTCCTCGCCCTCTTCTTTTATTCTTCCTGAAATTGGGCTTAGATTTGCTGCTGTTACCGTTATCTTCGGACTTGTTGTTAGCTGTTCCAGACGCTTTTTTCTTCTGATTTTGTGCGCTCTTGTTTTGTGCGCCTTTATTTTGATGATTCTTGTTACCTGCAGGTTTGTTCTTTGGTTTTGGTTTCCTGCGTTTCTTGTTCTTTCTTTTCTTTTCCTCAGGAGGCAGTTCGATCACGCCAGTTACATCTTCGTAGTCCATCTCTTCATTTTCTACTGTCTTGATGGTCTCATGCACACTAAGGTCAAATATTTTCTCTCCTGACCTTGTCCGGGTAAGTAGGTCCTTAACTTGATCTACCTTTAAGGAAACAATCCTGCCTCGATAGTTTTCATTTTGATAAGAATAAAACATCAAGCCTTTGAAGATGTCAGTCTTTATCAGGGTAGCCGTACCAAGATCTGTATCTATCTTTTCAGCTTGTTTTGGAAAGGCATCGAGGGCGTCAAGGTAGGAGTCCAATTCATAGTTTAGACAGCACTTTAATCTACCACACTGTCCTGATAATTTGGACTGGTTGATGGCTAGGTTTTGGTATCTAGCCGCAGCTGTTGACACTGATTTGAAGTCGCTCAACCAAGTAGAACAGCATAGTTCACGACCACAAGACCCTAAGCCACCAATTCTTGCGGATTCCTGTCGGGCTCCAATTTGACGCATTTCGATTTTCACTCGAAACTCTTTGGCATAGTGCCGGATCAGCTCCCTAAAATCCACGCGACCGTCAGCCGTATAGTAAAAAGTGGCTTTTCTTTTGTCGCCTTGGTACTCCACATCCCCTATCTTCATTTCCAAACCAAGGGTTCTGGCAATGGCACGTGATCTGACCATCGTTTTATTCTCCTGCATTCTCGCCTCATTAAGGCGTTCCATGTCACGTTCATTGGCCAAGCGGATAATGCCGTACATTACCGATTCTTCATCTACTTTCTTCTTCCTCATCTGCAAGCGAACCAATTCGCCTGAGAGACTTACCCTACCTATATCATAACCCGTCCCTGTTTCAACCACCACCATATCGCCAGTGATTGCTCTTTGGTTGGCTTCATTTCTATAAAAGCCTTTTCGGGAGCCATTCTTAAAACTAACTTCTACGAGTTCAAATGGATCAGTATCTTCGATATCCATGGTCGAGATCCAGTCGTAGGTATTCATTCTATTACAACCTCCGGAACCACAGCCCCCATTACTTTTACATCCTTTGGGCTTGCCGTTTTCTATTTCTACTGAACATCCTAAACATCCCATCTTTTCGATATTTTTTACAGAGGCAGAACGCTATACTGTGTAATTAAAATATCCCGATAAAGGTCATTTTCTTTAACACCTGAGTGGCTACGAAAGTTGGCTTACCACCACGTCTATTTATCGCTGTTTTGCTGCTGTTCTTACCTCGGTTTTTTTCCGCTTTAATATTTTATTCAACTGTATCGATGTATCTAAAAACAGCACCTTAGGGTTTGCATTTCGTTCAATGTAATAAGCATTATCATTCAACAACTGAACAATATCTTCTATCTGATCGAACTCAATTACCTTTTGTAAGTTTTGGGCTGTCTTTAGTTCTAAATTTCTCAATCTTACTTGTGCTTGGCTACTCATCTTGAGTACCATATATTCTCGCATGAAGTGGAGGGCATATCGAGTAAAGTGTTTTTGATTCTCTCGGCCTAACTTGGCGAACTTCTCCACCCATTTTACCATTTCCACTCCATTTCCTACATAACATTTTCGCATCCACTCCAAAAAGAGTTCTGCATTATCATTTTCTTTCTCCTGAGCCATCTTTAAGGCCTCATTGAGGTTGCCATCGGATAACTGTGCAATGGCTTCGGCATTATCGGCAGTGGCGAGATTTTTTTCGAGCAAGGCATCTCTGATCTCTTCATCTTGCATTGCTCTAATCTTCACCACTTGACAACGAGAAAGTATCGTATTTAAAATAAGTTCTTGTTGTTCTGCCACCAGGATGAATACAGTCTGATTAGGTGGCTCCTCAATCAACTTTAGTAGTCGGTTCCCTTCTTTACCCAGATATTCCGGCAACCACATAATTAATACCTTATGCGACCCTTCAAACGTCTTTAAACTTAATTTGCGTATGATATTCAGACACTCTTCTTTATTTATATTGCCTTGCTTATTCTCGGCCCCAATGATCTGTAGCCAATCATTTACTTCCATATATGGATTATCATCCAAGGCGGATCTCCATTGTGGTAGAAATGAATCACTCTTCACATTTGTGCCGACAGTAGGGAAAGAATAATGAATATCAGGATGGATGCGTTTGCTCGCTTTTAGGCAGGCATTGCATTGGCCACAGGCATCGTCAGGAGCTTTATTCTCGCAGAGAATGTATTGAGCAAACCCATTGGCTAAAGCTAACTTTCCAGAACCAGCTGGTCCTAACAAAAGCATGGCATGAGGAAGGCGTTCCTGGGCAACCAAGCGGCGCAGGAGATCTTTAACTTCAACTTGTCCGTATGCTTTTGCTAAGCTCATTAGACGTATAGGGCCATTACATTGATAAATGCCGGACCTGCGAGCAAGCTATAAACTTGATATTCTTAGCTTTGGACCCATTCGAGAATTTTGTCGTCGAATGGACTAATAGCGGAAGGAAAAAAATTAACTAACCGACCTTCTTCATCTAGCGTATATTTGCAAAAATTCCAAGTTACTTCTGTGTCCATAACCTGATTGTTGGACTTATGAAGAAGCCAATTATATATGGGATGAACTGATTCCCCTTTAATGGTTATTTTTTGGGTTAAGGGGAATGTCAGACCGTAGTTCAAGCTACAAAAAGCTTGTATTTCTTCGGCTGAGCCAGGTTCTTGGCCTCCAAAATCATTACATGGGAAGCCAATGATGACCAGTTTATCATTAAACTCCTTTTGGAGTTCTTGCAGTTGTTGATATTGGGGAGTATAGCCACATTCGGAAGCTACATTTACCACCATTATCTTCTTGCCTGTAAAGGCAGAAAAATCTATTTCCTCTCCGTCGATACCCTCTACCTTGAATAGGTGTATAGTGCTCACTTTTGGTCGCATTGGGTTTCAATGCGTAAAAATAACATTTTTGTGCAAATGGTACGGCTCTTATGTAAAATGCTTTTGCTGAATTAAAGCGGCTAATTTTAGTGTTTTTTTCCGCGAAAATAAGTTGCCCTATTGTTTTTCTATAGCAAAAGCAATTACCTTTGAATAGGCCCTTATGATTACTATTAAGGACCTTAGGCCTATGATTTAGACTTCATGGAACAGCAGTTGAGTCAGAAAATGCAAGATAAAATTACCTTCTATCGTTCGATGAGACGTGAGGAGGCTAGGCCTTTTTTTGAATTTCCTCCACTTCTGCCTTCGGTCAGGCTTCAATATCTTCCGCTGGATTATGACAATTACCATATTCTACATGAGTTATTCGCGGAAGAAGATAACCCGTTCATAAACTTAGAGTTCAAGGAAAAAGAAAAGATTGGAATCTACGTAGTAGACCTTCGAGAGTTTGCCAAGTTTTCTCCTAAGCGAGGGGCTTTCGATTGGTTAATCTACTGGGAGGGGCAGCCGATCGGTGTCTTACATCTATTTGATTTAAGTAGAGAACGGGCAAATGGCAAGCATAAAAAGTGTACCATCGGATTCTCCATTGGGCAAAAATTCCGTCGGAACGGTTTTGCCTTCGAAGCTATCTCTCACCAAGTTGAATATATTTTTGAACACTTCGGAGATATCGAACGCATTATAGCCTACACCTTTCCTAATAATAAGGCCTCTATCGGAGTATTGAAAAAAGTAGGATTTGCGCTCAATACAAAAGACTATTTATCAATGGATCGTTATTCTTTTTTTGAAAAGTGGAGAGCTAAGCGTTGATGTATTGACTATAATGCTCTATTCTCTTAGCGAGTCTTGTTTCAATAAAGGAATTTACTCCGCCCAAAGTATCCAAGATCAATCTCGCTTCCAATTGATAATTCATCTTTTTTTCCTTGGTCCAATAGTGCGGAGGTTCCGATAAATTATTGATGCGGTCTGCCATTTTGACTATTCTTATCTCATTAGGTTGTTGAAGGATCCGTTGTAAGCTATCCGGCATCTGTTTCGGTTTATCTAGCGCTACATTTTTAGTAAGTGCGAGTACTCCATCTGCTACCCGAGTGCCAAACTCTGTTTCTATATCTTGGTAAGTAAGCTCGGTATCTTCTATGGTGTCATGCAATAATGCACACTGCATCGCGAGATCAATATCTTCAATTCCAGATTGTAAAACGGCGTGCACCGCTTCCATACATACATTGCATAAATGGCTTACATAGGGAAGGTTACTACCTGGGAGCTTTTGTTCTCGATGGGCGTGATTGGCAAAAGAGAGCGTCTTTTGGTAAAGGTCAGGGTTCCACATGTTTTTTGGGTTTGGAGGATGGAGAAGGAGCCCTTCTCCATCCTCTTATCTTAATCGGTTTGGATTACTTTTTCTCTGTTTTAAGGGTAGGGTATTCAACCCCTAACTGCTCCAAGTAAGAGCCATACTTGGATTCATCATAGTAGAACTTCTCCAACTCAGGGCGAAACTCCTCCATAATATCGGTATTGAGATAGATAGCCGGTTTATCATCCTTGGTTACCATTGGGATATACTGTTGTTTCATTCCTTGTTCATTGCGGAAATATTCCCAAGCTTGTTTCACTAATTCTGGTTTGGTAAACAAGTCTAGTAAGGTCATGGCTTCAGCCTTTGCTCCGGCGACTACTCCTTTATGCGCAATGGGAGTGGCCATCGCTACAGCATTAGACCAGTGGTGCCCTTGAAGTCCTGGAATATTGGAAGGGAAGCGCATCGTGACTGTAGGAAGTTTCCAGGAAATATCTCCGATGTCATCAGAGCCGCCACTAACTGGACGCACTACGGGCAATCCGATAGTATCCAATTTGGTATCTAGCCCATTGGTGTCTCGTGGAGAACGGACTTCCCTTTGCAGTGCCTTAGCTAAGGTTTGATCATCCTTACTCCATTCTGGCAAGCCAACCGATTTGATGTTCTCATACATGGTTTCGGCAATGACTTGATTAAAATGCCGAGGCCAAGCTGAACCCAATACCTTTCGAGATACCTTGGTTCTTGTCATCATCGCAGCACCTTCTGCTATCTCATTGGCCCTTTCATACACCTCCATGATACCAGGATAGGTGACATGGCGGAAATAATACCATATAGAAGCTTTGGATGGAACTACATTCGGCTGGTCCCCACCATTATTAATGACTGAATGTGATCGATGAATGGGGTTGGTATGTTCTCGGGCATATTGCCAACCAATGTTCATGAGCTCAACGGCATCAGCTGCACTTCTTCCTCTCCAAGGGGAGCCGGCGGCGTGAGCTGCTTCTCCTTCGAAAGTGTATTCTACGGAAATCAAGCCTGTCCCTCTAGCTTGTCCATAGGAAACTGTAAAGTTGGAAGAGACGTGTGTGAATATGCAAAGATCGACATCATCGAAATAACCATCCCTAGTAAAGTAGGCTTTCGTACCCACTAATTCTTCTGCCACACCAGGCCAAAGAATCAAGGTGCCAGGAATACCTTCTTTTTCCATGACTTCTTTCGTCGAGATAGCTGCTAGAATATTAAGTGGGATGCCAGAGTTATGTCCCTCGCCATGGCCCGGGGCTCCTTCTATGATTGGGTCATGGTAGGCTACACCAGGTCGTTGAGAGGCTTTAGGGATGCAATCTAGGTCACTACCGACTGCGATGACTGGTTTTCCTGAACCCCAAACGGCCCACCAGGCTGTTGGAACCCCAGAGATTCCATATTCCACTTTAAAACCATTTTCTTTCAGGATATCAGTCAGGTATTTGGAGGATTCAGATTCTTGGAAACCCAGTTCCGCAAAGCTGAATATTTTGTCTACCATCACCTGAGCCATTTTGGCCCGCTTATCAATTTTCTTGTTTACTTCTTCCTTGAGTTTAGCAATAGTTGCATCGGAGTATTTGGGTGCCTGTGCAAAGACAAGTGTTGTGAGGAAGAGGAAACTAAAGCAGAGATAATGTTTTGTTTTATTTCTCATAAGTTGTATCTGGTAATTGAATTGTAGAATGATTGAAGTGCCGAAATATCTTGGGGCACGAGCGCTGCTGCTAGCGTGAGAAAACGAACAGCAACGCTCGTGCTTGTTTAGTTGACGACTCGTTTGCTAGGGGCTTGGAGTACGGACAAGCCCTTTTGTTTCAGAGCATCATTGATTTTACCTACCCTTTCTTGGATCAAGACTTCTAGGTCTTGTAGTTCTTTATCCAAAGCTTTGGTTAATTCCATGCGCACTTCCTCTGCTTGGTCGGTTGGTGGAAAATCACCGCGTTGTTGATCAGCCATGAGGAAGGCTAGCCTATTATTGATGCGAATGCCGAAATTGAGTGGATCTTGACGACTCTTGTTTTTGGTCATGTGGATATTGTTCTCAATAACGCCCATGTCCTTTTCAAGTGCTTTGGTCATATCCACGATATCGCTAAAAGATTCTTCTTTCCCTATCTTGTCATTTAGGTACTTGATATCTTTTCTAAGGCTTCCAATATCGACCATAGCTTGATGAGCTTCGCTTACTTTACCTTTCACTTTAGTAAGGAAATCAAATTGCTTTTGGAAGTCCGCTTGCGTATTGGGAAGTCTAGGGTCTTTAATGATCTCAAACTCTTGTTCAACCGATTGATCTCCCACCGTCAGCCTTGCCTTATATATGCCAGGCACAGCTTTGGGACCTCGATTGGGAGAGGAGTATAGTACCATCCCTGGGAATTCCTTAAAGCCAGGGTAGCGCATGTTCCAAATGAAGCGATTGCCTCCTTTTTTGGTAACTAGCTTTTCACTCCGCTTTTTCGCATTCGATTTAAAGCTTTGAATTGATGTGCCATCCTTTTCCATGATCTCTAAGGTGACCTTTACATCTTTTGATTTCTCCTTAAGGTAGTAATGGAAAATCACACCATTGGGATGATTTTCTCCTTCCTTTTTCAAGTTGGAACCTCCCCAGCCACCGCCGCCGGCCATTCTGTACGATGCTTTGGGTTTAAATAAATGAAAATCGCTTTTTGCAATTTGATCGTTGAGTTGATGAAACGGAGTAAGGTCATCAATCATCCAAAAACTTCGGCCATGAGTTGCTGCGATCAGCATATTATCTCTGACGTGCAAATCACGTATGGCTGTGACTGGCAAATTGAGTTGAAAGGGTTGCCAATTACTTCCGTCATCAAAAGAAATATACATCCCCCATTCCGTTCCGGCATATAATAGGCCAGGGCGTTGTTTGTCGGCCCTGATGGCTCTAGTATAGTGATTGGATTCGATACCATTTGTGATCAGTTTCCAGGTCTTGCCGTAATCGGTGGTTTTATATAAATAAGGCGTGTAGTCTCCAAATTTATAATGCGTAGCTGCTAGATAAGCCCCACCATCAATAGTTGGATGAATATCTATACAATTCATCATGTTCAATTTGGGAGAACCGGGAGGGGTTACATTATTCCAAGTTTTGCCACCATCCTTAGTTACGTGTACTAGGCCATCATCACTGCCTACCCAGATCACACCTTCTTCTCTAGGAGATTCTTGGATAGCAAAAATGTTGGCGTAATATTCTGCGCCAGTGTTGTCTTGTGTCAAAGGACCACCAGAAGATCTTATCGTTTCCGGATCGTTTCTACTGAGATCAGGGCTAATGACTTCCCAGGACTGTCCCTCATTGTAGGTGACATGTAGGTAGTTACTGCCAGCGTATAACTTTTTTGGATTATGTGGGCTAAATACTACTGGGAAGTTCCAGTTAAAACGGTACTTCATCACTTCAGCACCTGAACCTGCGGGGTTAAAGGGCCAGACATTAGTAGAACGAACTTGGCCTGTACTGTGATCTCGCCGCATCATATATCCTTTATAGGTCCCGCCGTAAACAATGTCTGGATTGGTAGGGTCTGGAGCTAAATGTGCGCTTTCCCCCCCTGCTGAAGGTTCCCAGTCTCGTTCAGTAATGGTAGATCCCGTTGAACGATGAGCAATTCGTATGGTGCTATTATCTTGCTGGGCACCATAGATGCGGAAAGGGAAACTATTGTCCGTAGTAACGCGGTAAAACTGTGAAGTGGGTTGATTGTAATAGGTCGTCCAGTTATCGCCAGCATCGACACTTACCTGGGCTCCGCCATCATCTGCAAGAACCATCCTACGGTTATTTTCAGGAGCGATCCAGAGATCGTGATGATCGCCGTGGGGGGTCCGAATCGATTCAAAGTTCTTACCTCCATCTTTTGAGCGCCAGAAAGACACATTACATACATACACTCGATCAATATCCTGTGGGTCAGCATAGATTCTGGAGTAGTACCAGGCTCTTTGCCTTAAGGCACGATTCTCATTTACCTTCTGCCAGGTATTACCGGCATCATCACTTCTATATACTCCCCCTTGTTCAGCCTCAATGATCGCCCAGACGCGTTCTGAGTTGGCTGGAGAAACCGTTACACCAACGATTCCCCAAGTGCCCTTCGGTAAGCCCGGTTTTTCGGTAAGCTTTGACCAAGTATCTCCTCCATCTGTACTTTTCCAAAGATGACTTCCAGGTCCACCACTATCCATGCGGTAACCATTTCTCTTAATTTGCCAGGTACTAGCGTAGATGATACGAGGGTTATTTGGGTCAAGAATGAGGTCTACAGCCCCTGCCTTATCACTTTCATATAGGATACGTTCCCAAGTTTCTCCTCCATCCTTGGATCGATACACTCCTCTTTCTTCGTTGGGTTTCCAAAGGTTACCCATTGCTGCGACATAGACAAGGTCTGGGTTTTTGGGGTGAATCCGCACTCTTCCGATGTGCTCCGTATTTTTTAAGCCGATATGTTTCCAACTTTTTCCTGCATCGGTTGATCGCCACATTCCCCAACCACTCGATACATTTCCTCGAACTGTTTGCTCTCCTTCCCCTACGTAGATGACGTTTGGATCACTTTCTGAAACCGCAACTGCTCCAATAGATCCACCAAAATAGCCATCGGAGATGCAGGACCAGGAATTACCACCATCCTGCGTACGCCATACACCGCCCCCTGCAGTGCCCATGTAATATAACTTGGGCTGCCCAGGAACTCCCACAGCCGTACCTGATCGCCCTCCTCTGAAGGGGCCAACTAAGCGCCATTTGACGCCTTTATATAAATCTTCTTGATAAGTATTTGCTTTCGATTTGGCCTTTTGTGCTAAGACAGGTGTAGCACTTGGGAGTAGCATAAAAATGCCAAGTACCAATAAAAATTGGGTAAAAAGTTTCATAATGGTGCATTGAATTGATTAGCGAAATAAGGGCATTGAGGTTATAACCTATTTGTAAATGATCTCTAGAGGAGATCCATAGCTTTTTTATTTAACCTATAACTATTTTTGTAAATGGAGGTCGCGATAGATGTGTTTACTGTTGAGAGAGGACCCTTCTATTTCCGCAAAATTAGTCAGCCGAAATAAGAACAGTTTTCGACAGTAGAACAATTACTTGTGTGTATCCTATTAGCAGTTTCGAATGGTAAAATACCAAAATTTGGGATAAATGTAGAAGGAGAGATTCCTCGTACTAAGGCGAATGGAAAATATTCTAATTCTGAAGTTTGAATATCGATTGATTTTCTACAACTTGAGACCTTTCAAAAAACTTAAGCAATTATGAGTGCTGATCAACGTTTCCAGTCATTGGGTTTACAGTTGCCTCCTCCTCCTAAACCCATCGGTGTATATAAGCCCTTTCTCCAAATGGGAAATCAGGTATTGGTTTCTGGCCATGGTACCTTTAAGCCTGATGGGACCCTACTCTTCGGGCGTATCGGAGAAGATATAAATATGGAGGAAGGCAAGCAGGCAGCAGAGTTAGTCGGCTTGGCTATTCTTTCTACGCTAATGGACAACTTAGGAAGTTTGGATCGTGTTGAGCGAGTGGTAAAAGTGTTAGGTATGGTTAACTGCATTTCCTCTTTTGAAAAACACCCTTATGTGATCAATGGCTGTAGTGAATTATTTGCTAAAGTCTGGGGGGAGGAGAAAGGAATTGGTGTGAGGAGTGCGGTAGGGATGGGATCTTTGCCTGACAATATACCGGTAGAAATCGAGGCAGCTTTTCTACTCAAAGCCTAGTATCCTCTAATGATCAATGCAGTGGGATTTTTTGCCCAAGCACCTCCTCAAAAAAGTGATGTAGGGTAAACGTCTGCTCAGCCCCAAGTTTTTGCCCCAATTGGCTACTAATATACAGTGCAATGGCCGCTACTGCCAGTACAGGAAGTACCCAAAGAATATCTGCGGATAACCCTAGACTGAGCCGAGAAAAACCAATAATGCTAATGAAAACACTAAGAATGCTGATGGCTAAATAGCTCATCGTGAATAGGGTCCAGACATTGGGTTTCGGTCCATATCTTCCTCTAATTAATGTCTGCTCTTCTTCTTCATCTAGCAATATACTCAGTTGTGGAGACCAATAATGCGCTTCGTCTGGCAATACCTTCAAAATAATGTGCCCTTCAATAGCGATGCCATGACATTTGGGAGGTTGCTCCGCTAATGCCGATTGCAAACGGGCTAAGATCGTTTGCCGATCCTCCGAGCTAGTTACTCGGAATTTTGGTCTGATCCGAAAACTTGTCATCTCTCTTACAAGATACTCAAATTCTACCTAGAATAATAGGGGGCTGCTAGGGATGATTTTATCAAATGATAAAAAACACTAGAGATGAATTTCAACCTCCTGGCGATAATCACCTTAATGGGAGCTACGCAGGGTTTACTGCTCAGTTTCGTCCTTTTTCAGCGCTATAAGAGCGGTAAAAGATCTAATATCTATCTCACAATCTTGATCGCTTTATTGAGCTTGGAGATGTTGAATGGGGTTTTGGAATATACGGGGATGATTTATAAAATACCTCACTTACTAGCCTGCACGGATTTTTTTAATTTACTCTACGGGCCATTATTCTTGCTTTACATCTTTCAATTGACTCGGCCCAATTTTCAACTTAAAGCCAGGGATGCTCTGCATTTGCTTCCT
>JAHQWA010000199.1 GCA_019634045.1 Saprospiraceae bacterium | reverse complement strand
TACTGATATTACTGCACTGCCTCACGGTTAGCCTTGTGTTATCTGCGCAAGGTGGCTTCTACTATCCCCTACCCAATGCAAACAATACGCCATACGAAGAATTAGATAGCCTGCTGAGCTTGGCGGAAAGAGCCATGTTCGACAATCTGCAAGAATCTCGGCGCTTGTCCGAGCTGGCAGTGGAGCAGAGTAAGGAAAAAGGGGCGCCACGGCGTGTGGGGTATGGCTACTTCTTCAAGGCCATGACAGCCATGGCTTTTGGAGACTGGTTGGATGCGGAAAAGGACTTCCAGGTGGCGATCGAGACCTTCCAGGGTATTGGGGATTCACTATCGGTGGCCTTAGGGTATGATCGGATTGGTTATGCCTTTCGCAATCAAGGCTTGTTTGCCGAAAGCTTGAAGTATCATTTGTTAGGTCTCAAGCGTAGGGAAGCCTACGGTGGAACATCATTAGATATTGGCAATTCGTATGCCAGTGTGGGCGGTATGTATTATCAACTCCGCGAGTATGATTCCGCCTTGATGTACTACAGAAAGGGCTACGCGCTTAGATCGGCGGCTAATGATACCATGAGTATAGCGCTATCCATGAAAGGCCTGGGACGGCTGTACCGTACCATCGCTGTCTATGACAGTGCCCAGTATTACCTCACTCAATCTTTGGATCTTTTTAAGTACGCAGGGAGCATAACCCACATCTTTGATAATCAGAAAGAATTGGGGCTGCTTTATCGGGCCCAGGGGCGCTTTGAGCAGGCGGAGCTTTCCTTCCTAGAAGGCTTGGAAACGGCGCAAGCCGTAGGTAGTCAAGGCCGAGCGGCAGATGTATGCTTGGAGATTGGTAAATTATACTTGGAGACTAAGGAAGTGGGAAAAGCCCGAGAGAACTTTATAAAGAGCCAACAAATCTTTGAAGAAACGCGAGACCTTGAAGGTTTGCAAGAGGTTCACGTACTATTAGCGGACCTCGCTCAAGAGGAAGGCAATATGGAAGCAGCACTCGGCTACCTCGAGCTTGCGGCCAACTACAAAGACACTTTCTACACCAGTAATTCTAACCGCCGCTTAGCAGAGCTTCGCACGCGCTTTGAAACGGAACAGACCGCTACGGAATTAGAGAATTTGCGACAGCAGGAAACATTCCGAACCAGGGAGCGAAATGTGCTTTTTTATGGGGTAATAACCCTAGTACTCCTTTTGGCGGCTCTATTTTACGCCATCATCCAACGCATTCGCGCCTTCCGCAACCTTTTAACGGAAAAACACAAGGCGGATGCCCTTTTGAAAGAGAAAGAAGAATTGGTAGAAAACCTCAAGAATACCCAAGCCCAATTGGTGCAATCTGAGAAGATGGCCTCTTTGGGGCAATTGACAGCTGGCATTGCGCATGAGATCAATAATCCGATCAACTTCATCGCTTCTAGCTGCTACGCACTGGAATCGGACTTTGAGGAACTTACACCTTATCTTGACCCTGAGGCAGAAAACCCGCAAATCATTGATGAGAAAAGTAAGCCAGAGCTGGGTTTCTTGATGAAAGAAATCCAACAGTTGGTCAATAGTATCAAAAGAGGGGTTTCTCGTACCCAGGCTATCGTCTCCAACCTGAGCAGTTTTTCCCGTAAGTCAGATGGAAAATTCGAAGCTACCAATTTACACGAAGGGCTTGATTCTGCTATCACCATCTTGAGTAGCAAAATCAATGATAAGATTGAGGTAAAGAAGAACTATGGTAAGATTCCCAAGGTAGAATGTCAATTCTTACGCATTAATCAGGTCTTTCTAAACTTGATCAACAATGCGATCGACGCTATGAAAGAGGGAGGAAAGCTCACAATTACAAGTTCCCAATTGGCAGATCAGGTACTGATCAAAATCAAGGACAGTGGAGTGGGCATCAAGAATGAGGAGTTAAAGCGGATTTTTGAACCCTTCTATACCACAAAAGAAATCGGCAAAGGAACAGGCTTAGGCCTATCCATCAGCTACGGGATTATCCAAAACCACAACGGCAGAATCGGCGTTCAAAGCGAACCTGGGAAAGGATCTGAATTCACTATCTACCTCCCCATCAAGCAAGACCTCATTGCAGATTAGCCTTTTGGGCACTTAGGGAGAGTAACAAAAGTATACCCTCTTCGTATATACCTGCGTTCTCCCTACAACTCCCCACAGTTCATTTACTTTTCAGGTTCTCCGAAAATTTTTGCGTCTTGAGTCAACTGAAACCAAGCTTAAGGCTGACCACAAAAATTGCCGGAGAAGGATTTTTTGGAAAAGTATAGCAAGTACGCTACTTTTAGAAGCATAAAGAAAATGTTGGCAGTATATCTCGATTATTTTCTTGACTTTAGCTGGTATCGGACTTGATATTCCTATTTCACTTTTGCAGTCGATCCGTGAAGCACCGACCACAAGCACAACCTAAAACCTCGAACTACTATGAGCCTAAGCCCAGAAGATAAGATCATTATCTGGATTATTTCTCTAGGAATTTTTATCGGCCTTTTCATGTATATCGGCGGGAATGTTACCCATGCGATCCAACCCTCTCCTATTCTAGTTGCCGTGTTCATTGCTATTGGTTTTTCCGCTGCTATCTATAGGTTCCTCGGTGGATTGGAAGGGTCTGGTATGAAGATCGGGCCTGCCCGCCTGGCGGGTACCGCAGCAGCTTTTCTAGCCATCACTTGGTTCCTCAATCAGAGTTTGGAGAAGCAATGGGTTAGTAGCCCGGGATTACCTGGAATTGACTTACAACAACTGGGATTCACTTCTACAGATTGGATCCCAATCAATCGGCGATCTGGCCAGCCTGTCAAGGTGGAGTTAGCGCTCAAAGACAGTATTATCCGTGTAATAGAACCAGAGGAAGTCAATTTCTCTGATCGAAATTTAGTCTTGGAAAAACCACAGGAAAGTTCCTCTAATTTCGCATTCAATATCAAAAGTCTTTTTGATGGAAAGAGTTTGGTCTTGGGGGGTATTAATCAGCAGGAACTATCCAAAAACAAGCTCTTCAGCTCTTTTGGCGACAATGACAATATCCTCTTTACTAGCGATAATCTGCCACCGAACAAACGGAATGTTTCCGTAGCCAGGGAATTACCTTTTCTGCTCAGTACCGGCGAATATTCCCAAAACCTTACAAGGTTTAGCTTGATAGACCGGGAAACAAAGGAGGCGCTAGTAGAATCTTCCATCCGCTTAAGGGGAGGAAAGATATTTGAAGTAAAGGATCGAGTTTTTCTTATTCTCATTACTCAGGTTGACCATACTGCACAACGCAAACGGGACGAACCTTATGCTAAGTTTGGCATCATCGAATTAAATCCCTCCTAAATTAAGTTCAGGTTTTATCTTTGTGGGTAGGAATCTATGGAAGAAAGGAAACCATTTTTTACGTATCCGAAGCCTGCGTTATTACAAGCGCACATTAAGCTCTACTCCTGGATGTCGGCCAATGAGCCGGACTTTGAGGAGCATATCACTTATTATCCCAACTTTACCTCTACCATCAATATCTACAAAAACACAGAGGTAGAATACGACGAAATAAGACGTACCCACCATCCTTCCGCAACTGAAAACTATAAGATCCTTTTTGTTGGAAAATTCAACCGTTCGCGAGAAATTCACACCCTTGGCCCCTACCAAAAACTGACCATCGTTTTTCACCCCTTAGGCTTAAATCACTTTATTAAAGGCCCACTTGGCCCACTCATCCAAGAACACTTCTCCTTCTTTGATCACTATGGGGATAAACTGAGTCAGCTTTTACATGGGCTTTTTTCTAAGCCTGATCTAGATGCCAGAAGCCAGATACTAGATGACTTCTTTCTGTCCCAGTACCATGAGTTTAAGGAAGGGCGGCTTCAGCGAGCAGTAGAATTGATTTTGGCAGCAGAAGACGCTCTAAAAGTGCAAGACCTTGCAGATGAATTACAAATTAGTCGCAAAACCTTGCTAAGATTATTCCGTAAGCACCTGTCATACTCCGTGGAGGAATACATTTCGGTGGTGAAGTTCCGAAAAACCATGATCAACTACCAATCGAAATCAGGCAAGCGAAACCTCTCCCAAATTGCCCTAGAAGGAAACTACTATGATCAATCTGACTTTTACAAAAACTTCAAATTAAAGTGCGGGCAAACTCCAAGCCAGCTCTTCCAGGAATTGAAAACCGTTGACGATGGTTTGTTTTGGAAGTTATCGTAAGGTCACAAATAGCTGGTTTCTTAGTCATACAAGGCCGAAAACCATAAAGTAATCGCCCTTTCCGGCCAATTGATTACGACTGGGAGGTCATCTGGTGTAATACCGGGGCGAATGATCCCCAGTTGTTGGAATCCTTTGAAAAATTTCAACTCCATTTCCCAAGGATAGCCGTCATGGTGAGAAAAATAGCCAATGGTAGGCTCCTGAATCCTCTCCCAACTAAACCAGTTGTCAGCATCAAATTCATAAAACCATAAAGCTAAGGCATAACCAGCAGCAGGAGTTCCATTAAAGTACGTATCGATATAGGCAGTGGAGAGTACACTAGCCATCTCATCAATCTTCTTTTCTTCCACCTCTCTTTCAATCGCTATTTCTCTAACCTTAGCTACGACCCAAGCCCTTAGCGAAGCCTCATCATTGACCAGTTCATTAAAAGCTTCTTGGTCATCAAAAGTGGTTTGGAAATATTCTAGCGGCCAATTCTCGCGGAAGATGATATTGTCATTGTACATCCGATCCTGGAAAGCTTGGGCAGCTGTTATCCCAAAGCTATAGGCTAGGTCCTTTAGTGTCCCCTCTCCAACCCCAGGAATAGCATCGAATTCTTCAAACGCTCTAAATCTCCGCCAGCGTAAGTTATTCCGCTCTCGAAGAATCCGAGCTGCAAGAGTTGGGCCAATGGTACGGCCAGCGCCATCCGAGGGATCATCTTTGATCGGTCCGTTTACGATTTCGTCTATGCTTTGCACTCGATTAAAAAAGCCAAGGATTCGATTGGCTACCCAGGTCGGAATATTCGCGGCCATAGTGTTTGGTTTGGTTTTTAATGGACCTGCTCAAATTAAGGGGAATATCGCATAAATGCGAGTGCTTTGTTTTATCTTATTGTAAATTCTCCCGGGCGATTATTCTCCAATTAATTTCTTAAATTCAGCAGCGGAAAAACGAAAACCAACTTTATGAAGCCCATCGTTCAGATTTCCCTGGATATCATTAATCTGGAGGAGGCCCTGGCTACTGCCGCCATGGCCTTAGAAGCCGGCGTTGACTGGCTAGAAGCCGGTACGCCACTTATCCTGGCTGAAGGTATGCATGGCGTGCGCGCCTTGCGCCAGCGCTGGCCCGAAGTACCCATCGTAGCCGACTTAAAAACCATGGACGGAGGTTGGCTAGAAGCAGAGGTCATGGCCAAGGCTGGCGCCACTCACGTAGTCGTCATGGCACGCGCCCACCCAGAAACCATCAAGGAGGTAGTCAAAGCCGGGAGAGATTTGGGGGTGAAGGTCATGGGTGACAACCTCGGCTGTGAGGACATGGTGGCCGGAGCCAAACTATTGGAAGATATGGGGTGTGATTATGTGATCCATCATATTGGTTACGATGAACGACGTGGGATTGCTGCCCGGGGAAAGCGGATGCCTAGTCCTTTGGATCAACTACGAGAAGTAGTAGCAGCCGTAGATGTTCCGGTACAAGCCGTTGGTGGCCTAAGTATTGAACAAGCTATCAGCACTCCGAGCTATGGCGCGCCATTGGTTGTCCTAGGCGCCCCACTCACCATCGATGCTGATGCCTTCAAAACAGCGACAGGAGACTTGAAAGAAACTTTACAACTCATCTGCGATAAAGTACATGCTTATGGAAACAGCAGTAGTTAATTTCTCGCCCGAAAAATATAGCGTTGAACTACGCCAAATTCCCAAACCTGAGATTAAACCCGATCAGGTTTTACTGGAAGTGGCAGCGGTCGGTGTTTGCGGTAGCGATCTTCACCAATGGACTTCAGATCACAGTTGGCCAGTAAACTACCCAGTGGTGCTTGGTCATGAGTTTTCAGGCTATATCGCAGAACTGGGAAGTGCCGTAAGTGGATGGGAAGTCGGTGATCGAGTAGTGAGCGAAACCGCAGCGGTCATTGATCTACAGTCCCCTCTAAAGCATGCCGGTAAATACAACCTCGACCCTAGTCGTAAAGGATTTGGGTATGGCGTGAATGGAGCAATGACCAAGTATGTAAGCGTGCCCGCTCGTTGCCTGCATCAAGTCCCCGAATCCCTATCGCTAGAAAAAGCAGCCCTTACCGAACCCTGCTGTGTGGCCTATAGCGCGACCGTGGAAAACGTCCGAATCAAGCCCGGCGATCTGATCGTGGTCATTGGCCCAGGCCCTATCGGTCTGCTTTGTGCAGCCTTAGCAAAGCTTCAAGGTGCGATGGTCGCTGTAGCTGGATTGGAAAAAGACGCGGCTCGTCTAGCAATTGCTAAAGCCTATGGTTGTGACATCATTATAGGAGATTATACGGATTGGGTCAAGCAGGGAGATGGCTTGGGAGTCGATGGGGTGATCGACGCCGCGGGGGTATCTAGTACGCTTAGAACAGCCATAGATATTGTAAGGCCGGCTGGGTGGATTAGCAAGGTAGGCTGGGGCCCACAACCCTTAAATTTTTCGATAGACCCCTTAGTACAAAAGGCAGTCACTTTGCAGGGGAGCTTTAGCCACAATTGGCCGATGTGGGAGCGGGTTTTACGTTTGTTGGATACAGGGATGCTCAATATTGATCCCATTATAGGCGGAGAATGGGGCTTAGGAGAGTGGAAAGATGCCTTTCACAGCATGCACTCTGGGGAGATTGTCAAAGCCGTTTTACGTCCTTAGCATCATCAAAATATGGGACGATTAGATCAAAAAGTCATTCTCATTACAGGAGCTACTTCCGGCATAGGTGAAGCTGCAGCTAGATTATGTCTAGCTGAAGGTGCACAGGTAATGATCCACGGGCTGGATGAAGTAGCAGGAAAAGCATTGGCAACAGACCTGGGTGCCAATGCGGCCTTTTACCATGCCGATCTGCGTGAGCCCGAGGCCGTAGAAAAACTAATGCACGCCACAATCGAGCAATACGGGGCTTTACATGGTCTGGTCAATAACGCAGCTTATATTGTCCGATCCAACCTGGATTCTACTGATGTCACTTTGTTCGATGAAGTCATGGCCGTCAATGTGCGATCCCCTTTGTTTTTGATCAAAGCCGCACGTCCCTACCTCAAGCAGACTAAGGGTAGCATTGTCAATATAGGCTCTGTCAATGCTTATACGGGTGAACCCCGCCTGCTCGCCTATGCCATTTCTAAAGGAGCCTTAATGACCTTATCGCGGAACCTGGGTAATGTTTTGCCCGCCGAAGGCATTCGCGTCAACCATTTCAACCCCGGATGGGTACTAACCCCCAATGAATACAAATACAAACTAGCCGATGGACTACCTCCGGATTGGCCAGAACGATTGGGTATAGATGAAATACCCAGTGGTAAAATGACTAGTCCGGAAGATATCGCCCGACACATTGTGTTCTGGCTTAGTGACGATAGTCGCCCGATATCAGGCACGGTAATGGAATTGAATCAGTACCCTGTTATTGCCCGAATACCCTTAAAAGAAGGAGATCATGAATCGACCTAAACTAGCCGCTTTCCCCAAAGCTTACATGGATGCCCTTTGCGTAGATAATTCCATGACACTGCAAGAGTGGATAGAATTAGGCGCACAACTCAAGGTGGATGGCTTGGAGTTTTATAGTGGCTTTTTGGCACTTCAAGATCCCAAAGAATGGTCGCACTACAAGCAGTTGGCCAATGACCTAGGACTAAGCATTCCGATGATGTGCTGCTCTCCGGATTTCACGCATCCCGATCCAAGTTTTCGCGCAGCAGAAATAGAAAAGGAAAAATACTGGATAGAGATGACCGCAGCCTTGGGCGGCTCGTTTTGTCGGGTACTATCCGGCCAAGCCCGTCCGGAAGTCAGCCGGGAGGAAGGTATCCAATATACCGTAGAGGCTATTGAGGCTTGTCTACCTTTAGCCAAGAGTCATCGAATCACTTTGATCATTGAAAATCACTACAAAGACAATTATTGGACCTATCCAGAGTTTGCTCAGATGAGCGACGTCTTTTGTGAGTTGGTCAGTCGAGTCGACGATCCAAACTTTGGTGTCAATTATGATCCAAGCAATACCATTCTGGCAGGAGAAGACCCGATTGAATTACTAGAAAAAATTAAACATCGCGTGGTCACCATGCACGCCTCGGATCGATACTTAGCAAATGGAACCATTGAAGATCTCAGAAAAGTCGAAAATAGTAAAGGATATGCGGCTTTACTCCGGCATGGCGAAATTGGGAAGGGGCTGAATGATTACGACCGCATCTTCAGCATACTCAAAGAACAAGATTTCAGCGGTTGGATTAGTATTGAAGATGGGGTGGATGGCTTTGATCAATTACAACGATCTGTTGATTTTTTACGGAAAAAGATGAAAGATCATTGGTCGTGATTCTACGAACGTTCGTCTGTTTCTGGCTGCCATTAGGACGATTATGGTATGAATTCCCCCTTTCTTACAACCAAATTCCACCTTAGCCTGTTTATTGTACAAATTCCGGTTATCCAACAGATAACCTCTTATCCTGCGTGTACCATCTGATTTGATGGCTATCCTATAATTGAAATCTACAATACGATCTTTAAAATGCCGATTTGGAACATGGTTCAAACTCGGGGACAAGCTAGTACTTGTAAGAGAAAGTATAGTAGAAATCCCAGTAAAAGAATTTCATTTTCCTAATCCAAACTATTCATTTCACCCTTAAAGTCTACGCTTTATTGAAAACTTTTCTCGTATGAATGTTAAAACCCTACTGCTGTTGGGCCTGTTTCTAACAGCGGGTGTAACTGCTTTCTCTCAAGAGAATTTCACCGTAAGTGGCTACATCAAAGATGGAAACAATGGTGAAACCCTTATCGGAGCCACAGTCTTTGTAAAAGAACTGAATGTCGGTGCAACAAGCAACGAATATGGCTTCTACTCCATTTCGATCCCGGCCGGGACCTATACTTTCGAGTATGCCTACCTGGGTTTCGAAACGCTGGCAAAAACCATGACACTCAACGCTAATACGACCCAAGACATTGAGATGGGGTCATCTGCTGCTCAGTTGGCCGAAGTAGTGGTGGTGTCAGAGGCCAAAGATCAAAATGTTTCGAATATCGAAATGAGTGTGAATAAGCTCGATATTCAAACCATCCAAAAAATGCCCACTCTGCTTGGTGAAGTGGAAATCATTCGGAGCATACAACTGCTGCCCGGTGTGAGTACAGTAGGAGAAGGGGCAACGGGCTTCAACGTACGTGGAGGCTCCATTGATCAAAACCTAGTGCTACTGGATGAAGCTCCGGTTTACAACTCTTCCCACCTTTTCGGTTTCTTTTCGGTTTTCAACCCCGATGCCGTAAAAGATGTAAAATTGTACAAAGGTGGAATTCCTGCTCGTTATGGCGGTCGTCTGTCTTCGATTTTGGATGTAAGGATGAAAGAAGGGAACAGCAAGAAGTTGGCATTAAAAGGAGGTATAGGGACAATTTTCAGTCGCTTCTCGGTGGAAGCTCCCATTGTAAAAGACAAAGCTTCCTTTATTGTGGCCGGCCGACGATCTTATATTGACTTACTAGCAGGCCCTTTCCTTTCCGGTGGGCTGGAAGGTTCCATTCTAAATTTCTACGACCTTACTTTAAAGACGAACTACAATATCAATGAAAAGAACCGCCTTTTCCTATCTGGTTACTTTGGTAGAGACAATTTTGGATTTGGAGATGCTGCCGGTTTCAACTGGGGGAACGGTACTGCGACCTTACGCTGGAACCATCTTTTCAATGACAAACTCTTCTCCAACATTACCCTCTATTATAGTGATTACGACTATGAAATTAGCTTTGGGGAGGATGCTACCAATAGCTTTGATTGGAACGCACAGATCGTTAATTATAGCATTAAGCCTGAATTGACTTATTTTCTCAATCCTAAGAATGTGTTGCGCTTCGGTGGTCAGGCAATCATTTATGACTTCGAACCCGGTAATGCTATTGGCGTTAGTGAAGGAGAAGCCACTGATATTGGTTTGGACAAGCAATACGGACTAGAAGGAGGAATATACATAGAGAATGAGCAAGATCTAGGCAGCCAGGTAAAGATCAATTATGGTTTGCGATTTTCTTTGTTTAACTACTTGGGAGAAGGGCGTGCCTACGAATTCGGAGATGCTCCAGTAGGTACGAGACGTCCAGTGACTTCTTTCCAGGATTTTGACCAATGGGAATCCATCCAGACCTATTCAAATTTCGAACCTCGATTCTCTATACGGTACCAGATGACGCCTACTGCTTCCATTAAAGCAAGTTATAACCGAATGGCGCAGTACCTGCATCTCGTCTCCAATACGACTGCTTCTACGCCGGTAGATGTGTGGACACCAAGCACCAACAACATCAAACCTCAGCTTGCAGACCAGGTTGCGCTTGGTTATTTCCAAAACTTCAAAGATAATCTCTACGAATTCTCAGGAGAGATCTACTACAAGTCGATGGACAATCTAGTAGATTACATTGACGGTGCGGATCTATTGCTGAATGAGTTCTTGGAAGGGGACTTGTTGACGGGTAAAGGGCGTGCCTACGGGATGGAGCTTATGATGAAGAAGAATGAAGGTAGATTCAATGGTTGGGTAAGTTATACCCTAGCCCGTTCTGAAAGATTAGTGGAAGGCGTGAATGAGAACGACTGGTATCCCTCTCGTTTTGATCAGACGCACAACTTTAGTATAACCGCCTTTTACGAGCCAGGTAAACGCTGGACCTTCAGTTCTAATTTTGTGCTGATTTCCGGGACACCGACTACCTTCCCGACTTCCCGTTTTGAACAGCAAGGGTTTGTTATCCCACACAATGCCAATAATACGCGGAATAATGTGCGGATTCCTGTATATCACCGATTAGACCTCTCGGCCACTTTAGAAGGCAAGAAAAATGAGGAAAGAAGATGGCAAAGTCAGTGGGTATTCTCCATTTACAATGTCTACAGCCGTCGAAATCCATTCTCGATCTTTTTCCGACAAGATCAGAATCGAGTCCCATTTGGGCAGGCTGTAAATACAGAAGCTGTCAGACTATCTGTGATTGGAAACTTCATTCCTGCTGTTTCTTACAATTTTGAATTCTAAATCACGCGCTTGCGCCATTATTCAAAGCTCTTATTATGAAAACGAATATCAGCATTCTATATAAAAGAAGATTGTTCCAAGTCTTAGCCCTGCTAGGCATAAGTATAGGCCTATGGAATTGCCAAGATACCATTGATGTGGCCCTGGACGATGCCCCTCAATTACTTGTGGTCGACGCCTGGCTCAATAATCTACCAGAGACACAAACGATTCGTCTAAGTCTCACTCAGCCTTATTTTGACAATCAGCTATCCAATGGGGTAAATGATGCCACGGTCACCATGGTCGATGACCAGGGAAACATGACTTCCTTTCAGGGAAAGGGTGATGGCAACTACACTTGGACACCTACTGGAGAAGAAAGTCTCGGAGAAGTAGGACGTACCTATACACTGAATATTGATTGGAATGGTAAAACCTATACGGGTAGTACCCCAATGGCGGCTGTTCCACCTATTGATTCCATTACTCAGGAGTTTAGAGTGGATGACATCAGAGGCCCTGATGGCATCTATTGCCAGTTCTTTGCTAGAGATCTAGCTGGGCTAGGAAATGCCTATTGGATTAAAACCTATAAGAATGAGCAATTTCTCAATAAACCGCAGGAGATTAATATCGCTTTTGATGCTGCCTTTTCACCGGGTGCTGAGGCAGATGGACTGATCTTTATTACACCGATCCGGGAAGCTGTAAATAGATTTCCCGATCCTGATACCGATGACAACGACGAAGTGGCTCCTTGGAACCCTGGAGATAGTATCCACGTAGAAATTCATTCTATGACTCTGACGGCCTTCCGATTTCTTACTATCGCCAGAGATCAAATGACTAACGGAGACAATACTATTTTTGCCATTCCACTGGCTAATACGACAGGGAATATGAAGAGCAGTCAGGCCGATGAAGATGTCTTGGGCATATTCAACATGGCGGCCGTCTCTAGTCTAGGAGATCTAATTGAAGAGCAATAAGCAATAGGCAATCTATTGCGGTGGTCTTCTCCTTGGTTCATCCTTTTCACTTAGTGGAGTGCTTAAAGGGGTGATCCAAGGAGAGGAGCCAAATACCGGGCGCGCCACGGAAGTCAGATCTACGGCGGGATCAATTAGCTGCTGGTAAGCTCGACCATTTAAAGAAGCCTTAGAATCTGCATACACGGAAACATCCTGCCCTTGCGCTGCAAACTGATCCTTGAGATGATCCGCAAACTGCCAGATCAAATAGGGATGGATACTCATCTTTCGGTATTGCCAAGACAAGATCATCGTTCGGGGATCGACAATTTGTGTAGCTCCTGAAGTTTTATCTTTTACAATAAAATTAACCTGTCCTTTCTTTTCCCTCAACTTCATATGCCAGGAAAACCGGTGGCCTTCCTCGGTCCAGTTTACATTACCTGGATAAAATAAGAATCGCAAGGGTACAGCTACCTGTATGAGCATCCAGATAGCGATCCCCCAAAGGATCAACTTTTGGCGGCCATCTAAGCTAAGTGGAGCGAGTAATGCCTCCCGACTTGGATAACGCATGGGCCATTTCCCACCTAAGTTCTGAAACAGTTTCCTTGGCCAACTGGGCGAAAAATACAAGGTAGAAGCAACGATCATAAACCAGGGGAAAATCCCGATGTTGAATATCGTAGCGTTCATCAAATGAAAGCCAAGCAGTAGTAAAAAGGCTACCGTTCTTGTCCGTTTGAATAATAAGGCCGGAACCACCAACAAATCCAGTAACAAGCCTCCATACGACATGCTATACGCAACAATTGGCATTTCAAAAAAGCTACCTAGTTTTCCGCTTGCCACACTACGCTGCAACCAATCCTGGAGTGGTTGGCCTTGCAACCAGTCTGCGTTGATTTTGGCAATTCCTCCAAAGAAATAAGGCACTGCCACCATCAAGCGGGCCAGCCAAAGAGCCCAGAGCGGTACTGTTTCGGAACCTTTAAGTTTTCGCCAGCGAACATCTAAGGAAGCGGAGCGATTCAAGGGGAGGAAAATAATTACAAAGGACAGCAAAACGACCAGGTAAAAGTGGTTGAGGTAACGAGTCTGTTCTAGTAAAAACATATACGAAAAGGACACGAAAAAAAGAATCGTAGCCAAGCGATAAAAAAGTCCCGTCATTATACAAACGCTGAGAATCGCCATCCCAATAAATAGCCATGTCATCCCACTACCTGGCAAGGGACTCAAGAAATCAAATGGCCAATAATTGAAATGATAAGCAGGGCGAGAAAACATTTCTGAGATCCAGCCTTTAGATAAATAGCGGAACATTTCCCACAACATGATTAGGCCAAAGAAAATGCGAAAAAAGATCAAGGATGACGCATCCACTTGCTTGAACCATTGATTGGATTTTCCTTTTCCCAGTATTTCACCTACAGCTCCTGTGGCTAGTAATTTTCCTAGATGTTGCGATTTATCTTTAGTAGACTTCGTACCTTTCTTTTTAGACTTAGCTTTTGACTTGGCCATCTTAATAAAGCTTGTTTTGTTTGTTCACTCCTGCTGTACCGGAAGGGCTTTCCCTACAAATGTATAGCATTATTCCTAATTTCATTCAAGATCCTGTGCATAACAGACTATTGAGGCTCATTGCGGCCTTTCTTTCCGCCTAGAAATTCCCTATAAAAAGACCTGAACAGCGAGCAACCTACAATTATGTGGGAAAACTGGCGTTTTTTGGAGAATGCCCGTATCTTACATCAACTGATTGTAAGCACTTACTTATCAACAAGGAGGCGTTCCCGCTTAATCATGAAACGGGAAGTACTCCACTTACCTACATTACTACAACAATTCTTTGCTGTTTGCAACAGCATAAGTACTGCTACACACTTGGCAAGACAAGACTACGCCCTTGTTCTTTAACCTTTTACTATTTCATCATGAGACGTTTTTGTTTAAGCCTAGTGATTGCTCACTGTACCCTATTCTTGTCTGCTGAAACCGTATTACGGGGATTGGTAAAATTGCAAAGTAGCGGATCAAAGCCCTTAGTCGGAGTGGAGATCAGTGCCTTCGGTGCCAACCCTGCCTACACGAATAATCAAGGCCAGTTCGAACTAGTTTTCCCAAATAAGCGAGCAGGCGATGCCGTAACGCTGGTGATTCAGAAGCAAGGATTTGAGTTGATTAATACACGTGAAATTTCCAAGGTCGTATTGCGAAATGATTCGAATGACCCGGTCACCATTGTCATGAGTAAGGCGGGGGAGCGAGATCAGCAGGCACTTTCCTACTACAATATCTTTAGCCAGCGTATTACAAGCAGTTTTGCTGAAGACCTGAATAGAATACAAGAGCAGCTAGACAAAACTCAAGATGATCAAGAAAAACGGAAAACGCTTCAAGCGGAAATAGATTTGCTGAAAGAAGAGCGATACAAGCTATTGAATCAAGTAGAAAATCTGGCCCGGGAATTAGCAAAGGTTGACCTGGATCAAGCTTCGGAACTAACCAATCAGGTGTTAAGGCAAGTAGAAAATGGCAATATCAGAGCAGCCCTGAATCTCCTCAGTGAGGAAGCTTTGGAGAAACAGTGGCTTAAGATCAGAAATCAAGAGATGAAACTCGCCTTTGCCAAGAAACAGGCTATTGAAGCCTACTTAGTAAAAGCGAATTTGCAATTGGGTATGGGTAAACCCCAAAAAGCTTTCACCACCTATTTGAAGGCACACCAAAAGGATAGTACGCACTATACCTTAAACATCAGAATCGGAAAATTCCTATCTCAGCGACACCAAAGTCAGAAAGCGATCGCTTATTTTCGAAAAGCATTTGCCAACGCTACCTTCTTAGATGAAAAAGCTGAAGCTTTGGGCTACATAGCCACGGAGTACCGCTACTTGGGCGATTACAAAAAAGCGGCGGACTATCAGGCACAGGCTATCCAATTTTACCAACAAGCCTTTGAGGAAGAGCCAATTGATTTCTATCAGATCGAGTTAGCTCGCCTGAAGATAAACTCCTCTTTATTATTTAGGGATCAAGCAAAGTTCCCACAGGCGCAGGCGCAGCTAGAGGAGGCCATTAGGCTATTGCTCACTATCCGAGAAAAAGAGGGCTCATACGCAAAAGTCTTCCTCATCAATGCCTACCAAAAGAAAGCCTCCATCCTTAAGGAATTACGTCAGTATGAGCCAGCAGCTGCGGCCTTGGACCTGGCCCTAACAACTGCTCAACATGGGCAAACTAGCGATACTACCAGCTACTTGATTGCATTGGCAGATATCTATAACGACAAAGGACTGCTGGAAATGGATCAGATGCAGCTGGAAACGGCGGAGGCCAGCCTGCTGCGCGCTGCCACCTTATACGTTAGCGTTTCTGCGAATGATAAAGTAAGGTACCTTGATAAAATCCGACAGGTCAAGAACAACCTAGGGGTGTTGTACAACAAATCTGGTAAGCATTTAGATAGCTATTCCTTTTTGGGGCAGACCTTGACGCTAACTCGCCAACTATTCGAACTCAATCCCGCTCGATTTAGGAAATTTTATGCTTCCACCTTACTGAATATTGGCGTGGTAGCTTTTGACCTTCAGCAATTAAAAGAAGCAGAAGACTACTTAAAGGAGGCTATTGCGATCTATCGACAATTGTGTTTACTGCATCCCGGCGTTTATGAAGTCGATCTAAATCAGGGCCTTTCAAATCTCGCTATCTTGTATACCCGTTTGGAAAAACTACAGGAAGCCATTCTTCTATTCCAGGAAGCCCAACAGCTACTCGAGCAACAGATCTCAAAAAGGCCCGGATTATACGAGTTCGATCTAGCCTTGCTGCGCCTCAACTTAGCAGGCCCCTATGCCGGCCTTGAGCAAATCGAAAAAGCCTTGGTCGTATCACAGCAAGCTCTTGAGACCATTCTCCAGAAATACGACGAAGATCCAGCCATTTACGGAGAGACATTGGCTAAAGTTTCTCTAAATATCGGGCTTCTATACTACGAAGATCAACGTTATGTCCCGGCTAAGCAGCATCTTGAGCAAGCAGAAGCGCAATTCGCAACTTTGGTAAAAGGTCAGGCTCCCTTTTACCAGGAATTGTTAGGCAATATCAAGGATATTTTGACGCTGATCTATCTTTTCGTCGAGGACCTAGCCAAAGCCGAACAAAAGAACATGGAGGCCTTGGAGCTCTTACCTGATAATCCGTTGGTCCGCGCCCACAAAGGACATGTTCAACTTTATCAGGGGAATTGGGAAGCGGCCAAGAAAAGTTATTTGAAGAATGCTCCGTCCATTCATGCGGAAAAGCATAAGAAAGTAGCTACAATATTAGAGGAAGAGTTACTGGCTTTTAAGGCTAAGAAGGTTAAGCACCCGCTGCTACCCAAAGCCATACGGCTGATGCAAAAACAAAATTGACCCTGTATACCCCATCTATCGACCGCACTACTCCGCAGGAAAACCTCCGCCCGACGTGGAGTAGTGCCCCCCGAACCTATCTCTTGGAAGCTGTTTGAGTTTAGCTGCTACAATTTTATAGGTCTATCTTTTTAGTAATTGAGACTCTTGTTGAGGATTAGCGTATGTTTTGCCCGTGGCAAAAAGGGAACAGGCTTATATGTTGATAAAAGCCGAAAAGTGGCAAGAAAAGAGCCATAACAAAACCAGATTTTTAAACCTGTTTAGCCGTTAGATAGATTCATGTAGCTTCTTAAGAACTAGAAATAAGGCCCTCAATAGGAAGCGGAACTATAGAGGTATATTGCGCTTCTAGCAGACCTTTTCTCTCCCCAATTTCTGTAAAAGTAGTATCTTCAAAGATTATTTATAACAGATTTGCTCATGTGTATTGAATTGAATTGAAAAACAAATTTTTATATCCCAAACATTATCACTGAGCAAGAAGATCAAACCAGATACCATGCAACTTTCTTTTTCCAGAAACAACTTTCTTTTTCTAATGTTGGCGCTATTGCTGTCCGCTTGTGCAAATAATAATGATGCGAATTCGGGCCCCAGCAGTACGACACCCGTTACACCAGCCGTACCTCTGCAAAACACGACAGCAGGAGTAGATCACTACACCTGTCCCAATGGACACCCTGGGGCTGCTTCCGGAGGTAATTGTTCCGTTTGTGGGGTCGCTTTGGAACACAATCAAGCCTACCACGACAATCAAGCCACAACCACCCCTGAAATCACTACCACACCTACTACGCCGGATGCTACTACCCCTTCGGCTTCTCCCGCACAGAACGCAGCAGGTGAGTACCACTATACTTGTCCGAATGGACACCCTGGGGCTGCTTCCGGAGGAAGCTGTGCTGTCTGTGGATCAGCTTTGGCTCATAATCAGGCCTACCATAATACGCCCGGTGCCGTAGCTCCGACGACGTCCACTCCTAGCATTACACCTGCGGCTGGCAATGGTCCTACCTTTGCGCCTATGCTACAGGAGAATGCTGGAACACCGGCAGCTAGAGTCCCGCAAACTACCACGACAGCGGCTACTCCAGCTAAGAATGCAAGGGGTGAGTACCATTATACTTGTCCGAATGGACATGCAGGTGCAGGAGCTGCTGGTAGTTGCTCCGTTTGTGGATCAACTTTAGCGCACAACGCGGCCTATCACAACTAGATAACATCACAATTCAAAAGAGTAAGTAGACTATACCCTACTTACTCTTTTGATTCTTATTTTTGTCCTAGAAGCTATTAAAAATTAATACTTCCATTAAGTTGAGTAGACTTTAAAAGCTACTTAGAATTAGTATGAAAACATCAATCCGTCCTATCACGTTGAAGAAAAGTCGCGGTAGGCAGTAGAGGGGACGGAGTATATTGAAAAAACTCGGATTAGTAATGCGAAACTATGATCTCTCCGATCCTACCGATCTCGATTTACTCAAATCAGATTTCGAAGCCTTTACGCCGAAAGACTGGCAAGAAATGATTGATTTCTCACTTGCAGATGGAAACAAAAAAAAGGTTTCCTATGATGAACGTGGGTGTTTAATGGCCGCTCGAAAAAAGGCCTTGTATCAGGCTTTCCCTACGGCTAAGCAAATGGTATGGGCCTTGAAAATAGCCGATAAGATCGAGGAACTAAAAGGGAAATAGCCTCGGTGCTCCGCCCTAACAGAAAAACCTAATACTCCTTAGCTATACATCTGAATTCGCTGCAAAAGGATACCAAAACCTTGACCATTCTGAAAGCTTAGGCTGGCTCCTAGCTGCTTTGCCCGCCAACGGATATTTGATAAGCCTAATCCCGCTGGGCGTTTATGCTTCTGTGTGGCGCATTGGCCATTGTCCTGGATATGCATATCATAATTGCCATTCTTCTGCTGAATCATAATCTTTACATGTCCGGCATCAGAGTGCTTAGCTACATTCGTAATTGCTTCCTTCCCGATGCAATATAAGTTTCTGCGAAGTACAGGAGGAAGAGACCGATTCTGATCTATTCCCTGCAACTGCAATTCAAAATCAATACCTAGTGGTCCTAGTACATCATCCGCATGTTCATATAAACGATCGATCAAATGCTTCCATTGACTCTTGCGATTGTCAATTGTCCAAACGAGATCCCTCATTCGAGACATGGCCGTACGGCTCATTTCAGCCATTCTAGACAGCTTTGCAGCATCTATCTCATGCGGGTTGAGTTCCAACAATTCCGCCTGCATAGCTAGACCCGACAAAAGTGTTCCAACGTCATCATGTAAATCGGAAGAGATTCGGGTACGCATTGCATCTAAAGCCGCTTGATGCTTTTGGCAGATCATTCTCCGTTGAACCAAGAGTAGGATAACCGCTAAAACTAGTAGAATAAAAAGTAGGTTTTCAATTTGTAACTGAGGCAAAATAGAGATCAGAAGATTCTCCTCAAGAATCTGGGCAAATAGACTAGAGGACTTCATGTTTTGTGCGATTAGGAGTTTGGATAATGGATTTTAGGTGTTTATTCCGTGTTCTTTTGAGACAATCGCTAGATGGCCGCCGAATACGCTCATTTTATTATTAGAGCAATCGATTAAACACTTCATACCTAATTTTGAGACGATTCAAAGTTGAGCATTCCAAGTCTCCAACCACTGTACATATATTGCAGAGTACAGTACGAATTAATCAAATTAGCACAAATACTAGCACAAATCTTTCATAGTATGTCAGGAACAATAACACAAATCACTAATAGTCAGCAACTTAGGCCTATCCAAAACTTCCCCCTAAAGGAAACCAGCCTGTAGCCTACAAAATTATTTATTGAATATATTTTCAAATATTAATATTAACCAGTATCTTTCTATCGTCTCCAAATAATGATCGTGTACCCTTCCCTCTGGTACAAGTCCGATAGTCAGTCGATTTAGTCTTCCTCCATCCTAATTCGAGCGTACTAAGAATTGCGATTGAATCTCCTCCTCCCAAGAAAGCTGTCTCCTCATTTCAGACTGGAAGTGTATGCAATTTTCAATTCTATAAACCTATTTTTATCATGAACCTCAAACGAATCAGTCTTTACGTTGTACTCCTGGTTGCAGGGCTAGGACTAGGGTATGCTGTTGGAACAGCTAACCCTAGAAACGTCCCGATCAAGAAGGCAAGTACAGAAACTATTTCCCTTACCCAAGTAGACACCCTGCGAGATACAAGTGCTGTATCTCCAACTGACACTGGAAGCCTAGTCGTGGATGAGTCTTCGGCGAATCCCGGGCAACCCGACATCCCTAATGATCAAGATATTCTCATAGCTGATACCGGAAATGCAGTATCGGGTCTTCCCTCTGCTGATCTATGTTTCAAACCAGGTAGTGATGAACTCAGAAATACCCTCCTGGCGTACACGCAAAAGCTAGAAGGAGATTCGCTCTGGTACAACAGAGATGAACCTAAAAAGCTTCTGGATTGCTCTGGCATCTTTCATCGAGTCTCCAAATTTATTAGTGATAAATGCGATGCCTATGCCTATCCAGATGTGGATTCTACTAGACATACCAGCGCCTTGGCCGGCTGGTACTATGACAACAAGAATCTTGTGATTATTCAGGATGCAGCAAAACAACGGAACTTGATTAAGCCAGGTACGGTCATGTTTTTTGGCAAATCGGGACAGCTATACAATAATCTAACGATTGACCGTCTCAAAACGCCTTATCCCAATAATGTCATCATGCATGTAGGGGTGGTAACAGATGTGACGAAGAATGACAATGGAGAACTGGTCAAATACACTATGTTTCACGGTAGAAGTAAAGGTAAGATTGCCTCCAGCACCTATTATCATAGTTTAGATCCGCCTAGAGCAGGATTCCCTCCATTAGGCAATTGGGATCAACAGCTAGTGGCAGTAGCCAATATCATGACTCCGAAATAAGAGATGAAGTGCAAAAGAGAGCCCTGCTGACAAAGTCGGCAGGGCCCTTGCTAATTAAAACCTGTAAAGTTTTACTATACGATACTTCTTTATGTAGTGCCAGCAAAATGCTGACATTTCATTTTTCTTCTTTCGTTTTTTCCTACAGCATTCTCAAAACTTTAGTTCCATTTGAATATTACATCTGGCATACGGGGAGGGAGGTCCGACGATTCTTTCAAACCCAAGTTTGTAATATAGATTAATGGCTGGTTCCTGCTGCGTATTACTTTCTAGGTATACGCGCGGCGCTCCCAGGGACTTAGCCTTCTCTACGATGGCTTGTCCTAGCAACCACCCAATGTGTTTGCCCCGAGCAAGGG
>JAHQWA010000198.1 GCA_019634045.1 Saprospiraceae bacterium | reverse complement strand
GGAGATTGGAAAGTAGACTCTACAGGAGGTACAATTACAACCATAGCTGTATCCCCAAATAATGAGGAATTAGCTATTGGGTTTCAAGATGGGATTGTAACGCTATACAAACTCAATAGAATGACCTTGCAAAAGCAATGGGATCAATTAGATAACAGTTCACAACTTTTTTCGGATTTTGCTGTCTTTAAGAGCCTCCAGCCTCGAGGTGAAGCTATTCAAAGTATGCCTACCGAGATAAACTGTCTGGGATTTTCAGCAGATGGAGAGCGACTGCTTATTGCCAGCTCTGATGGAACAAATGACAGTAAACTGATTCGAGCTTGGCATATTTCTACCAAAACTGCGCTGTTTACGCTAAGTGGTGATAAGACTTTTACACAAGTAGAATTTGCAGCGGACGGCTCTCATATCATATCGTTGAATAACAATGGGGAGGTTCACATCTGGACAGACCCCATTGGAAGTCTGAAAAATGGGCATATCTACCGACTCTCGGATGCAGAGCGGAAGACCTATGGCATTGAGGTGGAAGATTATTGACATGGTAGAAGCAGCCACGTCAAGACGAAACACATAGGCATCTAAGGCACATAGTGTACTAATGCTTATGCCAAACCATAAGACGCTGGCCTTCGTGCGAATACCTAATTCCTGCTCCTAGCCACCATCCCATCAACCAATTCCACCAAGCCATCAATCTAGCTTGCCTCAGCTAGTCCCCTACTCTACTTTTGTGTCCACCTCCCCTTCAGATTTCTAATCATTCCTAATCGTCTTCTTTGCCCCCAAAGAAGCGCAAACCCATTAAACTAATCGTATGTACAAATTAAACTGGATACTCCTATGCCTAATCCTCATTCCATTTAGCAATGGCTCTGCCCAAATTGGTAGCAAATTAAAGAATGCCTTCAAGTCCAAAAAGAGTAAAGCGAGTAAGGTGGAGCTAGACTTTTCATCCACGCCTTATATGCCAGCTATCACCATGGAGAGCCTGTTGTCTGGTGGTATACACCTTACTGTGGATGGCAAATTGACCACCAAAGGCTTATCGGTAGCCTTTTTACCCACCAAAACCAAGAAAGGAGAAAAGGCCAACTATGATGCCTTTAAAAAGGAGGATCTGTTATTGCGGGCTGAGGTGGTCGATAGACTGTCTAAAAACGTACTGGGCACCTTCCATTATTCTGTCAATCCGGTGTTAAAGATTGGTTCAGTTATGAACCAAAAGCAGGTACAGGAAACCGATGATTTTATTCAGATTACAGCAGGTGATTTTCAGTTAGATTTTTATGCTGGAAGTACGCATTATTACACCTTCCCCTTTGAAGTGATCAAAAAAACCACGGATGATGCCTATGCGGCTTTCAGCGAATGTTTGTTCTTGAAAGGCCCTTGGGAAGAATGGAATTACTTCGACTTTACGGATTACAATGATCACCAAAATATCGTCTGGCATCACTTCATGGATAACACTACTACGAATATTGAGAATGAATTTCGGGTAGAAAAGAATTGCGACTACAAATTCAAGTATGAACTGCGTAAGGATGGTAAAATCATTGGTGCCTATGATAGTCGGATGCAGGGATCTAAAAAAGGGAGCATAAATCTACCTAAAGACTACAATTCCGGCGGCTCCACTCGTACCAAATGGATCAACACCTCTGTACAAGTCACCAAAATACCAGGCACTAATCCAGATGTTTGGCAGCAGCTTCGCCGTTCTGACTTTACCGATGGCAAATACGAAATGATTGTTTACACCATCGATTGTACAAACCAGGAGAAAAAGCGAAGCTTTCCCTTCCAGGTGAGTGGTGGAAAATTTGTGCTACATCAGCAACAGAACCGAAAAGCCCATCAAGATCATACTAGTATTGTAGAGGGCGGTCCTGGGCAATTTTGGTATCGCAAGCAGTAGAGCCGATGTTTTGGTATTGAGGTGTTAGAGTTGATTATAGGTCGCATGAAAATGCACCTCCTGAAATACTGGAATCAAAGGCTACCATCTTCATCACCCCTTTCACTTTCCTTGCTTTAGTAATAACCATATCATCCCATTTTTATGAAAAATTGCATTTCTCTATCGATATTTATGCTTGCTTTTCTGGCCTGTGCCGATAAAGAAGCGACACAACAACCAACCGTAAGTTTTGCCAAGGCTTCTTTATCAAAAAAGCCCACCGAACAGGCACCTGCAACGCCATCAACAAGGAATACCTCCCAACAATGGGATGGCTTCTTTTTTTTTGATATGCGAATGGGCCTTATCATTGTTATCCATCAAGGGAAATATTACAATTTTGAAAGAAAGGATTTTCGCTCTTTCTATATGGATTTTGCCTATGATATAGACTCCAAACTGAATGCGGATGGTTTTATTCCAATCATACGTCAATACTACCTCGACCGAAAAGATCAGCTTACCTCAAAAGAAAAGGTACTATTCGATACGAAACCCATTGTGAAGGGTGGGAAGACGGTTGGCATAGCATGTCGAGGATATGACTATCAGCGCGTGCCCAATTTCGATACCTATCTGGAGTTAATCGACGGTTCTAAGGAAAAGCTGATTGCGGAGATCAAGGCGAACTCCAGCTATCAAAACGAAGCTCAAATAGAACAAGCTCTACTGGATGCTGATTTTGTGAAAAAATCAAAAATGACGGACGTGTCCTTACGCAGCCAACCGACACCATTCTGGGAATTAGTTGTGAATATAATGGAAGCTCAATAAACGAGACCACAAGGTGCGTATCCCAAATTGCACAGTCTGCCTTTAAAGGCTTAGCAATCCAATGCACAAGAAAAGAGTGCAAATTGGGGTACATACGACCACAAAGCATTTGTACTGAGGCGATGGGATATACAGCAAAAAATGTCATAAACCCAGAGCCGCTCCCTGTAAGGAATGCTAAGTAGTGTCAAGAAATCTTGGCGACTCTTGGCGTTCTTCGTTTCTTAGCGGTGATTTATCTATTTACCTGGTAGCGTGTCGCTAAACCATAGAAGTTGTGTACCATGTTCATCAATAGTAAGCAATTAGGACTACTCCTGATATATTTGGTTTTCCCCTGGATTTTCTGTCTTGCTCAAGATGATACTCCTGAAAACAAGTTGTTGAAACGCCTTGAGAAGAGTACGGTGACCACGGAGCAGATGACACTACACAATCAGCTCGCCAAGATTTATCACTCGCAAGATTCTGTACGTGCCTACCGACATGCTTTGGCCGCCTTGGAGTTGGCCCAAACGGCCAATAATGAGCTAGAAATCGGAGAAGCTTACAAAAATCTTGGCATGACCGATGGTTACCTGGGGTATAGCCCAAAAGCCATTGCTTGGTATGATACGGCCTATTATCACTTTGAGTTGGCCGGAGATAGTAGCAAACTGGCTTCGGTACTCAATAATGTGGGCAGGCAATTGTGCAATACGGGTGCATTCGAAAGAGCTATAGCCGGTTATCACGAAGCGGAGCATTGGGCTGCAATCCATGAGGAAAAATTACTCTTGCTGGTTTTCAAATTTAATCACGCGGCTTGTCTAAGTGATGCCTTCAACGCAGAAGCTGCGGTAGCACTTTGTGAAGCGACCCTACCGTTGGCCAAAGAACTAGAAAATTGGTACGTCCAATCAGAATTGTATAGCCTATTGGGTATCAACTACGGTGATTTGGAGATGTTTGAAAAAGCGGAGGCAGCCTATACGCAAGCTTTTGCCTGCGTTCCAAAAGCCCTTGCTCCGGGGACAGCGCTGGGCTTCACCACCAATAACCCAGGCATGTTGGCTACCATATTCAATAATAGAGGTATTCTCTACCTAGACCAACAGTTGTACGAGCAAGCCTATGCTGATTTCGGTAAAGCGCTAGAATTGTCCAAAAATGAGGAAGTTCCTTTACCCAACGGAGAATTTTATATAAATATGGGGCTTGCAGCAAAGGCACTACAGCAATGGGACGAAAGTCTGCAGTACCTAGAAGAAGGCCTTCTTCGCCTAAAAAAATCCGATCAGATTATATCCATCGGAAAAACCTACCAATATTTGGCAGAGCTCCACCACAATATAGGAAACGGCCAAAAAGCCTATCAGTACCTAAAAGCCGCACATCAAATCCAAGATTCCTTATTGTCGGTTGAAACAGAAAAAAATCTACAGGAGTTAAATGTAAAATATGAGACCACTAAAGTCAAACAGGAACTCCTGGAGTCCAATAGTCGAATTGAACGGCAGCAGTATCGTTTCAATTTATTTCGACTTGGAGCATTGGGGTTGCTTTTGTTGGGAATATTCGGCTATTGGTATTACCATTCCAAACAAAGGAATCGACTACTGGAAATGCAAAAACGACAGGTAGAACTACAATATGGTCTGCTCCGAGCCCAAATGAATCCGCATTTTATTTTCAACGCGCTGGCTGCGATCCAGGGCTTTTTTGTCAATCAAAAGCTGCTCCAAGGGAATGCATTTTTGGGTAAATTCAGCTCCCTCATTCGCCGTATTTTAGATCAATCAACACTTACACTACATTCTTTGCAGCAAGAATTGGATACCTTGCAGCTGTACCTGGACATTGAAAAAGAACGACTTGAAGATCAATTAGACTATACTATTTTAGTGGATGAACAAGTAGAAACCTCCATGATCGACCTGCCTCCACTAATTTTCCAACCTTTCGTTGAAAACGCCATCTGGCACGGTATTGCCCCCAAACAAGGCAAAGGGCACATTTGGATTGACTTGCAAATAAATCCAGCAACCGATGCCTTGCAATGTACCATAAAAGATGACGGTGTTGGTTTGAAAACTATTTCTTCTGAATCAAAGAGTGAGCACAATTCCAAGGGAATCAGCATTACCAGGGAACGACTGGGCGACCGGGGAGATGTGCAAATACAGGCAAACGAAACAGAACCAGGAGTCACCGTACAAATCAGTATTTTAACACACTAATCATGATCAGAGCGGTAATTATCGATGATGAGAAAAATGCACGCGATACGTTGCGCACCTTTTTGGGAATGACCAAAAAGCCCATCCAAATCATGGGAGAGGCCAATGATATTGATACCGGCATTGCGCTCATCAAGAAAATGGAGCCTGACCTAATCTTTCTGGATATTAAGCTGAAGAGTGGCAATAGTTTTGAAATCCTGGCTCAACTGCCCAACCTTACCGGGGAGATTATTTTTGTAACTGCTTATGATTCCTATGCCATACGAGCCTTTCAAATGGCTGCCTTTGGTTATCTACTCAAGCCCATTCAGGTTAGCGAATTAGTGCAAGTTTTAGAACGCTTTGAAAATACTGGCACGGACCCTAAACCACAAAATCACACCAAAATTCTAATCGAAAATTTTGATCAATTTAGTATCAAAAAGCTAGTGGTCCAGAATGTGAACGGCTTTAAAGTCATCCCACTGGAAGATATTTTATACTTGCAAGGTGAGGTGAATTATACCCGCTTTTTTTTACGACAGGGCGAAAAGTTGTTAATCAGTAAAACCCTCAAAGAATACGAACGCTTTTTGCTCGACTTTGGCTTTTTCCGTATCCACCAATCTCATTTAATTAATCTATCCTATGTAAAGGAGTATATCAAAGGAGATGGCGGCACGGTGGTCATGCAGAATGGCGTACACCTCAATTTGTCTCGTCGGCGTAAGCAGCAGTTTTTGGATCGTTTTTTGGGGAGTGGGCGGTGAGAGGGAATACGACATACAACCTGAGGGGCGAGGTACTACATTCTCAACCACAACTTCAATTTCAACCGCAAAAGTGCCCGGAGTCTTTGATGTGGATATTGCAGTTGAAGTTGAAATCACTTCTTTATCCGGTGCCCCTAAGTCATTTTACATTCAGACAGGAATTAGGGTAGAAGGATTCAACCATACAAGTATCGACCTTCTACCCTATTCCCAAGTTATCCTCTACACATATTGTGCAAAACAATTACTTCTCACTATCAATCGGCGGAGGCCCCGGAGGTACCATGCCCTCATAGACATAATCTCCTTTTCTTTCCAGGAATTCTGCTTTCACCTTTTTCCGCAATTCCGCATCTTCAAACAGATCGACCATGGTCATCGATAGTGCCTTGGCTGCATAAGCCATCCCTTTATGGCCGATAGACATACCTCCACATGCAACAACAGCCCAAGAATGCCAGGGGGTACCTTTAGGCGCGGTAGTAGCAGAAAGTCGAATGGTGGGAACTACGAAACTGACATCCCCCACATCAGTAGATCCGCCCATGGGATGTTCCTGGGTTTCTTCCAATGGACTAATGATAGACTCAATGCCTACTTGTTCTTTGCCAGTAGCCTCTTGTATACCTTTAGCAAAGGTCTGTTCCTCTTCTGTATATTGAATGGCTCCCAGATATTCCAGGTTTTCTTGCATCCGGGCGCCTCCTGTACGATTGACCAACACTTCATGAATACCAGAGATCAGGTTTACTTCGTGCTCCACATTGGCCATAATAGCGGCACCTTCTGCCATTTTTTCTACGTGTTTCCAAACCTCCTGTAAGCCCGCTCGTTTGGTGTCGCGTACTCGCACCCAAATTCTGGAATAGTCAGGTACAACGTTGACCACCTGCCCGGCATCCTGAATATGATAGTGAATACGAACGGTGGGTTTGACGTGTTCCCGGTACATATTGATGCCATCGGTATATAGTTCGAGTGCATCTGAGGCACTACGCCCATTCCAGGGATCCGCGGAAGCATGTGCCGCTTGTCCGTGAAATTCTACCATAAAATCCACCAGTGCCAAGGAGCTTTGCACTGCTGCTTTGGTTTCTGCCGATGGATGCCAGTCCATCACCACATCTACATCTTCAAATAAACCCGCCCGAATCATCCATAGCTTACCAAAAAATTTCTCCTCCGCAGGGGTGCCATAAAAACGCACCGTCCCTTTTAGTTTACCATCGGCAATTAACTCTTTGATGGCAATGGCAGCTCCAAGTGAAGCAGTTCCAAAGAGGTTATGACCGCAGCCGTGGCCAGGGGCACCTTCATGCAGCGGATCTTTGGTTGGGACGGTCTTCTGGGACAAACCTGGTAAGGCATCAAATTCGCCCAAGATTCCAATGATGGGTGCCCCAGAACCATACTCAGCGGTAAAAGCGGTTGGGATTTCGGCTACACCTCTTTTCACCGTGAACCCATTGGCTTCGGCAAAATCAGCCAAAGCCTTAGCTGATTTCTTTTCTTGAAAGGCGATTTCTTCGAAAGACCAGATTTTGTCACTCAAATCGGTGAGTGCTTCATATTTGCTGTCGATGGCTTGAATAACCGCCTGTTTGTTTTTATTAGTGGTTGGGTCTGATGACTGCCCGAAGGCAACCGTACTTAGACACAGAAAGGTAAAGGCGGTCGTTAGCAGTTTTTTCATGTTGTATCCAGTTTTGTTTCTGCGAAGATAGAGAACCAGTAGCTGGGATATAACACTTCGACGCTATTAATTCACTCATGCTGCGAACAACTTGAGTATAAGGTAGAAAGTAGCAGGATGTACTAAAGAAATCCCGATTTGTAATACTCCATTTTTGACAAATCAAGTCGCTCTACTCTCGTCCCTCTACCTGCTACACAAGTTCACCACTTGCGGTAATTAGCGAGGTACCGCCCAAAAAGTAGCAACCATCCAAGTATCCACTTTTTTCAGGTCAGCAATTTGTTGCACGGCGGTAGTTGAATCGATTGGCTGCCCATCCACCCCTCCAAGCTTGGGATCTTTATGGAAGATGAATCGATTTAGTAATTTACTATTCGTACCAATGACAGCAGTCCATTGATCTGAAGAAGGAAATATTTCCACTTGGGGTGTAGCCAGGTTGGGACCTTGGATAAAGATGGTTTCAATTTGGGTGAAGACGTGCTGCCCTAAGATGGTAATGAATTCGGCATCAACCCAATGATCAAAATCAGCTTGCTTATCTTGGTCAAAGTCCAACTGCCACCCTACCCGTACTGGTTTGCCCTTACGGATTTCTGTAATTAGATCTTCAATAGAACCTTGGGTGACCTTTCCATCAAAATCGGTAGCTACTACAATTTCGTAGTCTACTTGAGCCTTGAGGTTACCATAGAAAAAGCAAAGTGATAGTAGCAGAGATAGTAAAGCTTTCATATTTTTTGCCTGAAAATTAGGCCGCTGTCAGGATACATGATCATAAATTCAACCAACGACCAGATTTTTTGCATCAACAACCAACTAGTGTTCTGCCAGATCCTTAGTTTTGATTAAAATCCTGCAATATCAAAAGTATCGCACTCAAATATCACCTCCTTTTCTGGCTATTATACTGGCTCTTTCAATCCCTGCTCATGAGTGAAGGAAAGTATGATGAGCTTGGTTTTTACCTGCCCAAGAATTTTGCCATGGTCAACATACAGATGTTGGTGGTATACAGCAATTGGTGGTTCCTGTTTCCGTATTTATTTCAGCGAAAGCAGTATGCCTGGTACATCGCAACGGCGATAATACTAATTTATGCTTCCTTTGTGCTCAGTTTTCTTTGGATTGATCTCACCCTCAAACTGGTCAATTCCGTACTCTACGGTAGTACTTTCCTGGCACCTCCCCCTGTATTTTTCTATAAGTTTTGGACTTTCTTTTCCGGTTCCGTTCCCTATTCGCTGGCCCTTTTATGCAGCCTCGTCGTGCTGATCTATCAGGAAAAAAAGCAACACGAATCACTGGCGAAAGAATTGAAGATAGAAAATGCAAAATCGGAGATCCGATACCTACGGGCACAGATCAATCCGCATTTACTGTTCAATTCGTTGAATAACTTACACACCTTGATACTGACCCGCCCTGAAGTTGCAGCTGATTATACACTTCACCTCTCTGACCTTCTTCGCTATATGCTCTATGAAGCCAAAAAAAATACAACCCCTTTGCGTGTGGAATTAGAAGGACTCATGAATTACTTGGCATTAATCGAACAAAAAATGAGCCATGCTGACCAAAAAAAAGTAGTCATTGATGTACAAAATCCCACACTTGGTATTCTCCCACTAATTCTAATCTCACTTGTTGAAAATGGCGTGAAGCACAGCGGCATTGAATACGATCCCAGCAGTTGGCTAGAATTGAGGATTCAAGAAAAAAATCAGCAACTGCAGCTGCTAATGAAAAACAGTATTCGACTTCAACGCAAGGAGGAGGATAGGGCAGGAATTGGACTAGAAAATGTAAAAAAACGGTTGGCTTTAAACTATCCTGATAGGCACGACTTCTCCTTCAAGCTCGATAAAAATACCGCCATTACCCAAGTCACTATACAATTGGCCATATGAGTAAAGATTGCATTATTATAGATGATGAAAAGCTAGCGAGAGAGAAAATAGCACTATACCTCGGAAGCGTTGAGGG
>JAHQWA010000197.1 GCA_019634045.1 Saprospiraceae bacterium | reverse complement strand
TGACGCCACCCTTGGTTGTACCGGCCCAGATATATCCTTCTTCATCCTCCAATAATGAAACCACCTCGTTATCACTTAAGCCCTCAGTAGTCGTGTAGATGGTCGTATAGTCTCCATCAAATTTTAATAATCCTCCGCCATAGCTGCCTGCCCAGACCTGCCCCTTACTATCGGTTAGCAGGGCCCTGATCGTATTAATATCCATTTTTACGGCTCCCCCTTGGTTTTCATCGCCCTTATTGAGTTGGTAATGCGTCCAAGAAGTGCCATCATATTTTCCTAGTCCTCCTTGCAAGGTTCCGAACCACATATTACCCAGCAAGTCTTCCGTCATGGCGTAGACCTGATCACCAGGCAGTCCTTGTGCAGGTGTAAATTCCAAAAGCTGTGTATTATCCCATCTGTAAACGCCAACGCCCAAGCCTCCGATCCAAAGGTGCTGCTTTTGGTTCAGATAGAGGTCCCGACAGACATGCCCATAGTTATACATCGGATTAAAAGCATCAAAGAAGGTATATTGCGAGCCATCGAATCTAGCCACGATTGCCGAATTATGTAGCCCAAACCATAAGTTATGAGACCGATCTTCAACAATACTGCTTACATCAGCCAAAGCACGCAGGTTCTCAAAGGCATCATACTGGATTTTCCGAGGTGAAAAACGTTGAATCCCTAAATTTGCGGATTTCAGCCAAAGGCTACCTTTTGAATCTGATAGTAGAGGGAGATGAAAATGATCAATCAGACCGTCTTTTTCAGTATATTTTCTAATAGAAAGCTGCTTCGAATCTAGGCGTAAGAGTTCTGCTTTTGAATGTAAGGTGGAGGATCCCCAAATAAACCCCAAAGAATCAGCAGTAAGTTCAATGAATGTAGATAATGGAGTCTGGTATATAATAAAGCTATCCCTCGTAAAGGCATGTAACTGCTCATCCTTAGATATCCAAATAGTTCCCTTGGAATCCATGGCGACTCCGGGTAAAATAGACCAATCTTCCCATGGCAATTCCAGTTGATGCTCATATGATGTAAAGTGCCCTTTATCAAAAAAGGTATTGCCATTCGCTTGGCATATCCATAAGCCCCCTCCTTTATTCAGGAAAACCTTAAATGCCGGACCTGGCAATAATCCCTGTTCCTCTGTATAAACTCGGCAGGTTTCGTCTTCTATTTGGATCAAACCAAGGTTTGATGCTACCCAAATGCGTTGATTTTGATCTTCAATGATGTCATAATGATAAAAGCCATCTTTTTTGCTAAGCTGGAAGTCAATATCCCCATCAAATACTGTAAAGTCATAGATGATAAGCTGTTTACCGTCAAACTTCGCGATAGCATCACGTTTTCCACTGATTCTTAGTCCAAAATTCATCAACTTAAACCAGATGGCTCCGCTGCTATCCTTCATAGTAGCAAAAACGATCGCGAAATTCATCATTTCACGCAGGTCATACAAGAGGAACTCCTGACCATCAAAACGAATGATTCCCCGCTCACTTCCCATCCAAAAATGGCCTTTATCATCCTCTAGCATACCGTGCATGACGGGAACAGGCAAGCCTTCCTCCATAGTCAGGGCTTCAAATTGATTCGTACTGAGCGACTTTCTTCGAAAGGGTCTGGCCTGGGAGCGAATGGGTAAGGGCAAGTTGAAGGTATCTGGTTTAATGCGGATCTCATAGGGTAATGGAACTGCATCTTGTCCCGGAATTGCCGTCGGTAGATCATCTGGCCAGGCCATAGCATTCACGCGGCTAAGGGCGAATTCCTCCTGTTTTTTTGCGGAGACCGTGGTCGTTTTGGTCGGAAGGGACTTTGGCGGTGGTAGATTGGCGGTAGCTATGCTTTTCCCCGCCCATAGGAAAGGTTGGCCGGTGGTGATCGTATCGCCGTCTCTCGTTAGGATCACGCCATCTTGCGTCTCACTTTCGGTTTCCTCAACTTTCTGCTCAACGGTAGGGGTATTTTGACAGGCAAGGCAGCAACATAAGATTAGCAAAAGGAACAACAAGGGGTGCGTAGGCGGGCGTTGGTATCCTTGTGTTCTCATGTTATCAGTGCTCTAGAATTTTGTTGAATCGATCCTTTCGTGAATCTAATGTAGCGATTTCAATGGCATTTTCCTATTCATGAAGAGTAGCACTGATTTACAGGGGGGCTGAGACCTTTGCAAAGAAAACTCAGCGCTTTTTGACAATAAGAAAAGGTGAGCTGATGATCATACGATCACCAGCTCACCTTTTCGCCGCTTGGATATGGATCTAGTTTTAGGACTTGGGCGGTCCTGGTCTAATGACTATCTGTCTTACGACTTTCCATCTACCCTTGATCTTTGGTAACAAGGACCTCTCCAACACCTCCTACTTTACTATAAATTTAGCTTGACCTAGTTCCTCTAATTTGATGAAGTAGACCCCTGCAGCTAGATGGGTGATGTCTATTTGGGTTGAATAAGCCTGCTGCCCATCCCAAGTCATTATTTTTTTGCCAGCAGCATTATAAATTTCAATCGTACTAAGTGTCTTAGAAGTTGAGGAAACAGTCAATGTCCCATTCGCTGCGGGTACGGGGAAAATCGTAATACTTGGATCCAATGGTGAAGCATTGTTTACATCGGTTATGGCTTCACAATTCGCATCCCCATACAGGTTAACATTGGCGATGCTGGTCCAATTGCTGGCGGAGCTATTTCCAATGCCTATAAATTTTACATAGCGACCTACTACGCTGCCTAGGCTAAATTTTTGTTCTGTATTTACGGTTACATTGGAAGCGGATGAGGTCTCTGTATCAATCACGATAGTAAAAGGGCCGTCAGCATCATTGGCTATGGCAATTGAAAATGTGGTAGTCCTTTCATCGGCTTTCCAAAAATTGATGCCAATTTCGGTGAGGGTATGCGGGCAACCTAAATCAAAAGTGATCGATACTTCGGGTTCTGCATCTGGATCCCCCGTCCAATAATTGGAAGTATCATCATTGTAGGCATTTTCTTCCGTTATATCTTCTTTATCTTCCTTGCCTATACTGATTGCCCCTAGGATTGGGATTTCGACCGGTATAAAGGTGTTGAGTTGTAAGACGCTAAGCGTGCTGGATAGATCGTTATCGCCTCCGCTTTCACTAATCGAAATGGTTCCAGTCCTTTCTTCGCCGCTCATGTTTTCCGTAACCATGGCGGTGACGGTTCCACTGCCTGATCCAGTTGAACGATCTACACTTAACCAGGAAATATCTTCGGTAATCGTCCAATCTACATTAGCAACGATTTCAAACGACATGGTGTCAGCATAGATGTCGAAGGTCAGTCCGGGAGGGGTGCTGCCTAGGGTTGGCGTAGAGATCGCTCCAAAACCCACAATCAAACCGACATCAGATTCCTGATAAGGCAGGTTATTCCCATTGGCGCCAAATTCTTCTGCTCCAGCATCAAAGTTCGCCTCACGCTCACCACCCAAAACGTCTTGTACCAGGAAGGCGTAATTTCCAGTACCTGCATCAATCGGAGAACTGCCACTGGTCAATCTATGAAAGTTTCCATCGTCCATCATTTCATCAGCTGGAAGATTCGTCATGTTTCCTTCAGAAACAGAATTCCCTATGGGCGCAGTGATGGTTTGGTAGTCATTCCCCGTGTTGTACATGATATTGTTGGCCACAATCAAATTCTCTGGGGCCAATTCTAGGTTACTGCTTACTTTTGTGCCAATTCTTAGGCCATAATCACAGTCCACAAAGGTGTTATTGACGACTTGGGTATTCTTAACTTGATAGTAGCCATTTAAGGCCGTATTTAAGCGTCCATTGGATACATTGATGCCGCCAGTCGCGTTAGAAGTAGAACCATCCGGTTTAGTGGAGTTTATCCCTTCTATATAATTATTGTACACTTTGTGGCCCTCCCCAATCACACGCACACCACCACTAAAGGTATTTTTCTCTGCAAAGAAGTAATTGCCATAGACCTCACAATTATCACCATGTCGCAAGGTCAAAGTACCTGAGTAATCTCTAAAGGTATTGTTGTAGTATTTGTTTTGTCCGGATTTGTTGGAAATGACCTCTACTTCCCCAAAAAAATTATAGAAATAATTATTGTAGACTTCCGTAAATGAATCGTCCAAAGAAGTACCGCTGTTGCCGATTCGAATGGCATCTTGATCATTGTCCTCATTCACTTCATTGATGGGTGTCCTATCTGCGAAATAGTTATGGTGAATACTTAAATAGTCAGGCTCGCTTGAATTCCTATTGTCATTGATAATACTGCCGACACCGTATTTGCCGATAAAAGAATTATAGGCGATTTCATTGTATTGCCCATCGGCCAGAATCCACTTAAACACTAGCTCTTTTTGAGCTTCCGTCCCATTGTAAGCATCAATCTTATTGTTGAGAACCTTGCAGTAGTCGCATCGCTTTAATTCGATGACGGGTTCTATCCTGTCATCCCCATCAAGTGTCAGATTCGAAGGATCCTGAAACACCAAGCCCGATACCGTTATATAAGTCCCTTCCATATACACCCGGGAGTTTCCAGTCATGAGCACCGCTCCAGGGTTTTGTGCAGTGATGGTAATGGGCTGATCGGAGGTCCCGTTTTTATCAATATCGATAAATACGTTGTTCCAAATTCCATCAGCTAGAGTAATGGTGGAGCCAGGAGTAGCTGCAGCAATAGCATTGCTTAACTCAGTAGGATTATTCACCACCTGAGCATAACTAAAGGTGCTGAGGAAGAAAAAGGCCACTGCCGATAGCAATTTGTTGGTAGACACGGTATAAGATTGAAGTAGAAGTTGCACAAGATTTGTTTTTGGACTAGTTCTTTTAGGAAAAGTTGTGAAGATAGGTAATTCTACAGATGGGGATAGGATTTCTAGGCAGGCACTGACTGTTTTCCACGGTTTAAATTAGTTCTCTGTCTATAAACTGGCAAAAAAGGGGCGCATGGAGTGGGAGGAAGTATAAATTGCACTGTGGCCCTGCGTTCGACTCCACCACAACTCTTTTTTTGCACGGGTCATTGGTTCGAGTCAACTAGTAATTCTTTTTTTGCTACTTCCTGCGTTCGAGTTGGTGATGATCGTGGCTCATTTTCCTTTTTT
>JAHQWA010000196.1 GCA_019634045.1 Saprospiraceae bacterium | reverse complement strand
CTATCAGAAACTATTGCCAGCACTACTAGCAGCCCCTGATCAAGCGCCACTAGCTTTGGCACAGCAACTCAACCTCATCCAATCTGCGGATGAAGATTTCTTAACTCAATTAGTGGCAGAAGTCATAGCAGCTTTCCCGGATAAAGTAGCTACCTATAGAAAAGGGAAAAAGGGGCTTTTGGGCTTTTTCATGGGTGAGGTAATGAAAAGATCGAGAGGCAAAGCTGAACCTAAATCGACCAATGCTTTGCTTCGAAAAATGTTAGATAGCTGATCCCTCAGCAACCACAAGTCAACTAAATCTATTTGTATATAACTGGTAGTCAAAAGGCTAGCTCCACCAATCACAGTGCGCCCAAAGTGGCACGATCCAGGGGAGTAGAGATTAAAGAATCAACTTTTTTCCCTATCTTTCCTGAAATGCGCCCAAATGAAGCTATTTGATGATCAAGATCCAAACCTAAAAAGGTATTATAGTATAGGTGAAGTGGCGGACATGTTCGGCATCTCAAAATCCGTAATTCGTTTTTGGGAAAATGAATTTGACAGCCTCCGTCCCCACAAGAATAGCAAGGGCGACCGCCGATTCACGCAACAAAACATCCAACAACTTCACGAAATCCACACCCTCGTCAAGCAAAGAGGATTCACCATAGACGGGGCTCGCCGCGAACTTAAGAATCAAAAATCAAGACTTAAGCAAAAGAAGCAGGTATTGGAAAAACTCAAGGATATTCGTGGGTTTCTCGAAAAGCTAAAACAAGAATTGTAGCTACTTGAGCCGCGTATGCACCCAATACAAAAGCCTCCTGCTAAACATTTCAAGTTAGCAGGAGGCTTTCTGTTTTTATACTAGACTTACGGCCGCGCGTTAGGAATATCCTCCGTAGATCGGGCATACCCCGTACCCAACTTTTTGGTAAAAGCTTTCGCAGCGTTTAGCGTCGCGAAATAACCTAGAAAGACTTTATACAGCTGACGGCCATCTTCGGCTTCTTGTAGTGCAATGAAACCCTCAATATTCAGGTCTTCACTCCACTTGTTCAGCGCATTACGTGCCTTGTCGTGCGAAGAGTAAGCGCCCACTTGGCAGCTGAAACCGTCTTCGTTACTAACCGTTTTCGGCTCATCGTACTCCAAGGGTAGAATCGGAGGATGACTATAGTGTACTGGTTCTTTTTCCGGTTCGATAATCTCTTCCACTTGTACCACTCTCTCCTTGTTCACGCCAATCTTTGGGTAAAACACCTTCGGGCGTTCCTCTTGTTTTGGTGTATTGTCGATTTCAGCCTTGAAAGTAGTAGCATCTGTTTGGTTTTTGGCGAAATACAAACCAGCAATCAAGACAAAGGATAATAATGCCACGCTAGTTATACTTCCTAATTCTCGGCGTTGCTTCTTCAGTTTTCGGTGGTCCATATCATCTCGTAGGGACGGTACACGTAGGCTTTCAGTAGTTTGGTTTTGACTTTTAAGCAGTAAGTTGACTACAAGGATCAACATAAGGATGAGCATGAAAAAAGCAGTCATGATCTCTCCGGAGTAAATTTCCACAAAGCTTTCCATCTTTCTGGGATTTTTAGGCAGATTTAGGGAATAGGATTATAAGTGTCTGAAGGTCCGGTAAAGTGGCGAAATGCAGTTTTAGTAGGTATGAGACCTACCATCCAGTCAGTAAAGAATCAATAAGCTGCAGTCGTGAAAAGAAATAGGAGTGCGTGCTGGAATACGAAGTGTTACAGATTTCATTCTACTAGTTTTTTCTCGTTCAATAGGATAAGACAACACAGGTTGGCGCAGTTTTAGTTCCCTATTGGGAAAAGGAATGACGGCCACCTTGAAATACTAGTAGATTTGAATCGATAGTGTTGATTTAAATGAGGAGGTGTAGCTTTCGGTGGATAATTTAGGCTATTTCATCGAACTTGTAAAGGGCTTGGTAGAAAAAAAAGTTGTTTTCAAGACTTGAAATCAACAACATTGACCCTTTCCTCACAAAAATCGAAGTCGACATCGACATTGGAAGCGACAATCAGGAGGCGGTCTCTTTTGAAGCGATCTATCAATTCTCGATACCAACTAACACCTTGACTATCAAGGTTAGTAGTGGGTTCATCCAGAATAATAAAATCGGCTTCGGAGCAAAGGGCGAGCACGAGTTTTAGCCGTTGGCGCATGCCGGAGGAAAAATCCCGAATATTTTTATTGGCAGATTTTTGGAAACCGAGCAGATCAATGACATCAGTAGGTGTCATCTGATCCAGGAAGGGCTTAAATCCTTGATGGAAGCGTAGGGCTTCTCGCAAGGTGTATTCTTCGATCAACTCCACGTAGGGAGCTGCATAACAAAGATGACGATACAATTGATCCCGAGCAATTGGAACGTGGGCATCATCACTCCAGAAAGTAACTTTGCCTCGGGAAGGGGTGAGATGGCCCGCCAAAATTTTGAGTAGGGTGGATTTTCCGGAGCCATTTGGCCCGCTGATGGCATAGGAGCGTCCTGTTTTTAACTCCAGGTCCACTCGCCTCAAAATCCACTCTAGACGAAAACGTTTAGCTACGCCTTCTAACTCAATCTTCATACACGCTACTTCCGTTCACTTTGTGAAAACCTCTGACAATACCGCCCTCTGCTGCACGAATAAAAGAGAGGATCGTTTCTCGTTCGGCGGAAGGCGCGATGGTGTTTTCTATTTCTTCTAGTGCATTGCTAATATTATAGCCTCTCACAAATAGAATACGATAGATATCATGAATTTCCTTGATGGCATCTTCATCAAAATTTCGGCGGCGAAGGCCGATACTATTGACACCGGCATAAGCCAAGGGTTCGCGGGCTGCTTTGATGTAGGGAGGCACATTCTTGCGCACCAGGGAAGCACCAGCAATGAAGGCATGCTGACCAATCTTGGTGAACTGCTGCACGGCTACCAAGCCCTCTAGAATGGCCCAATCCTCGATCTCAACGTGACCTGCTAGATTCACGTTATTCGCCAGGATCACATGATCGCCTAAGATGCAATCATGCGCTACATGGACGTAAGCCATCAATAGGCAATTACTGCCTACCTTGGTTTTGTCGGCATAGGAGGTCCCCCGATTTACGGTTACGTATTCGCGAATGATGGTATTATCACCGATTTCAGCGGTCGTGAGTTCTCCTTGAAACTTCAAGTCCTGTGGTATACCGGCAAGCACGGCACCCGGAAAGATCTTGCAGTTCTTGCCAATCCTGGCTCCGTCAAAAATGGTGACATTGGGTCCAATCCAGGTTCCATCACCAATTACCACATCCTTCTCAATGCAAGTAAAGGGTCCGATTGTTACATCTTTGCCAATCTTTGCATCCGGATGCACCACACTGTGAGATTGTAGATAGTTCATATATTATGAGCGCTTAACAATTTGTGCTGTTAACTCGCCTTCTGCGACAATTTTATTTCCGACATAGGCAGTACCCTGCATTTGGCAGATTCCTCTACGGATGGGAGCCAATAGCTCCATCTTCAAAAGGAGTGTATCACCTGGTAATACCTTGTTCTTAAACTTTACATTATCCATCTTTATAAAGTAAGTATCCCATTGTCCAGCGTCTCCGACGCTATTGATGGCCAAAATTCCTCCAGTTTGTGCCAAAGCTTCCATGATCAGCACCCCCGGCATCACGGGATTTCCGGGGAAATGCCCTTGGAAAAACAATTCATTGAAGGCCACGCTTTTCACGCCAACCACATGCTGATCCGATACCTCAATAATCTTATCCACCAATAAGAAAGGATAGCGATGTGGCAACCACTTTGCAATTTGAACAACGTCAAATAGTGGTTCCTTATTTGGATCGTATTTCGGCTTTCCTCTTAATTTGCGTTGCTCCTGATACTTTTTCTTCAATAATGAAGTAAAAGCGACATTCGCTGAATGCCCAGGTTTTGTAGCGATGATCTTCCCCTTAATAGCTTTACCCAAAAGCGTAATATCACCGATTACGTCCAACAATTTATGCCTTGCCGGTTCATTCTTATACTTCAGCTCCAAGGTATTCAATACCCCTTCACTGGTCACCTTCACCTGCTCTTTGCCCATCTTATCCGCTAAAGCATCAAGTTCCGACTGGTCCATCATTCGGTCAACAATAACGATGGCGTTGTCGAGGTCTCCGCCTTTAATCAACCCTTGCTTAAATAGAGCCTCTAGCTCATGTACAAAAACAAAAGTTCGACAGGGAGCCACCTGATTGGCATAATCTTGTCCAGTTTTGAACTCCGCGTATTGTTGGCCCAATACCTCAGAATTAAAGTCGATCATCGTTATGATCTCAAAGGTATCTGAAGGTAGAGCCAGTAATTCTGTGCCTGTGACCTCATCGATATAGGAGATGGGCTCTTCAATTACAAAGTACTCCCGATTGGCATTCTGTTCTTCAATACCGGCATCTAGCAGTGCGTTGACAAAAGGACCGGCACTACCGTCCATAATAGGAACCTCAGGGCCATCGATTTCAAGTAAAATATTATCTATATCCAGTCCTCGAACAGCGGATAATACGTGTTCAACTGTCCTGACCTGAGCTTCTCCCAACTGCAGACAAGTGCTTCTATCTGTAGAAACCACTCTATTGACGTCTGCGTTTATAATGGGCTGCTTTTCCAGGTCAATTCGTTGAAACTTTATACCGTGTTCCTCCGGAGCTGGTTTGAGATTGATCTGCACCGTCTTTCCGGTGTGAAGGCCCACGCCATTTAGGGATACCGACTTTTTGATAGTCCTTTGCTTCATATTTCAGTCGACTAAAGATGTACAATCAATGCCCTTCCCTAATAAGGCTCTTCTTTGTATAAAGCCTTTTTCACCCAAAAGGATGCATGGAAGGGATGTATTATTTTGGAATTATGCGATAAATGGAAGTGCTGTCACTCCTCCGAATTTTGCTTTTTCTCTAGTAGATTAAAGCGCTTGTAAAGCTCTGGAAGTTTCTTAAAAACAGCATAAGAGCGGATATAATCACGATAGGGAATGGCTGGAGAACCGAATAATGCTGTACCTGGTTCCTTAATTGCACCAGCAATTCCGCTTTGTGCTTGAATCTGAGTTCCATCGGCAATGGTTACATGCCCCACGAATCCGACCTGTCCTCCAATTCTACAACCTTTACCAATCTTAGTGCTACCTGCCACCCCAGTCTGTGCTGCTATCACCGTATCTTCATCAATCACGACATTGTGGCCAATTTGGATCAAATTATCCAATTTTACGCCCCGCTTGATCAAAGTACTTCCCATGGTGCCCCGATCGATGGTGGTATTCGCTCCAATCTCCACATCGTCTTCTATCACCACATTGCCAACGTGAGCGACCTTCTTATAATGGCCATCCTCTTGAGGAACAAACCCAAATCCATCGCTACCCACCACCGCATTGGCGTGAATGATCACGCGATCACCAATTACGGCATTAGCATAGATTTTAACTCCAGGATAAAGGATTACTTGTTCACCGATTTGCACATTCTCTCCTAGGTACACTTGCTCATGAATCTGGCAACCAGTACCCACTTTCACCCCTTTTTGCAAAATGGTAAAAGCACCGATACTAACCTCTTTTCCTAGTTCTGCACTTTCGTGTATTGAAGCTTGCTCAGCGATATTGGCCGGACGGTTGCTCGCCTGACCAAAATGTTGAAGTAATTGTTGGATAGAGGCATAGACATTATCCACGCGAAGTAAAGTAGCTTGGACGGTTTGACGAGGCTTAAAGTCCTTGCTCACCAGCAAGATAGAGGCCTTGGTGGTGTAGGCATACTCCTCATACTTTAGATTACCCAGAAATGAAATACTACCGGGTTCTCCCTCCTCAATTTTGCTGGGACGGTTCACCGAAACATCCGGATTTCCCTCCACAATTCCATCTAGTAAATCGGCCAAAGCCTGGGCTGTAAGCTGCATCCGGCAAAGGTAGAAAAAAGTTTGGATTGTCCAGTGCACAGCAAAGTGATCTTTGATGGCTTTACAGTTAGGCCAGATGTTAAGAAAATGTATCTTTGCAAAAAATGTGTACCTTTGGATCGGACAATAAAGATAGGAACTCGAGGCAGTAAGTTAGCGCTATGGCAAGCCAACTTCACCCAAGAAAAGCTAAAAGCAATAGGCGTCTCCGCAGAATTAGAAATTATTAAAACGAAAGGAGACAAAATACAAGATTTAAGTTTCGACAAAATTGAAGGCAAAGGCTTTTTTACAAAAGAGATAGAAGAAGCTTTGCTAGTAGGAAGGATCGACCTCGCCGTTCATTCGATGAAAGACCTCCCCACTACCTCTCCCGAAGGATTAGTTATCGGAGCGGTTTCGTACCGTGAAGATCCGGCCGACTGGCTGGTAATTCGTCGAGAAAAGGTGGCTGCTAATCAACTATTCAGTTTGCCGCAAGGCGCCATCGTTGGAACTTCATCCGCACGTCGTAAAGCCCAAATGTTGAATTTTCGTCCTGATATCCACTTGAAGGATATAAGAGGAAATGTTCCGACACGATTGGCTAAACTGGAAGCAGGTGACTTTGATGCGATTCTGTTGGCAGCAGCAGGTTTAAGTCGTTTGGAAATGGATCTAAGCCATCTTAAGGTAGTGAAACTCAATCCGAAAGAGTTTGTTCCTGCTCCTGCGCAAGGGGTTTTAGCCTTTCAAACCGTAATAGACAATAAAGACATTAGAAGAGTATTACAAAAAATTCATCACCCAGAGGTCTCCAAAAGAACCAATATTGAGCGGAAAGTTTTGCAACTGTTTGAAGGGGGCTGTCATATGCCCCTTGGTGTATACTGCGAAACTGATGCACAAGGTAATTATCACGTTTGGGCCGCAAAGGCTGATAGTTGGGAAAGTCCCGTCAAGTCGGTGCGACTATCATCCAGTACAAGTTTTGAGCTCCCCGAACAAATAGTAGCTGCGCTCCGAACAAGCTAATAATTCTCTCCAAGCCGTAGATAAATCACTTATTTAGGTAAGCTGTGATCGAACAGCTATACCTGGAGGCATTTATTCCTTACATAAGTTGTTAGACAACAGAGTGGAGTAATACCCAAAAGATAAACACAAGACTGACCTCCCCAACCTATTCCAAATTACAGTGTCTTAATACATCCCTATCTGTATCGTTTGATAGTCAGTCAAATTGGATTACTAGTAGCAATATTTAAAATCATTAGGCTAAGTGGTCTTATACAGACTGCTTTAGATGAGCTTTTCGCTTAGCCCCAGTATTTAACTTAGGTATAGTACTATGCAACAGAAGATGACTAGGATAGCCGTATTTTATGATGGTAACTACTTTTTACACGTTAGTAATTATTACAACTATGACCATCCCAAAAAGAGAAGACTTAGTATAACGGGACTTCATGACTTTGTTCGGCATCAAGTAGCCTTACAGGAAAACACGGATGTACGCCTCTGCCAAATCGTGGATGCACATTACTTCAGAGGCCGACTAAGCGCCCACGAGGCGAGTCAACGCGGATATACACTTTACTGGGATCGGGTATTCGACGATGTCCTCATGTCAGCAGGGGTGACAACCCATTACCTACCGCTACGCGTTTTTAATGGGCGGCGTGAAGAAAAAGGCATTGACGTTTGGCTGGCACTGGAGGTCTTTGAACAAACCTTCTACAAACGATTCGATGTATTGGTTTTGATCACTTCTGACGGAGATTATGTTCCCTTGGTTCGCAAGGTCAATACTCTGGGAACACGTGTCATGATCATTAGCTGGGATTTTGAATATACGACGGATACAGGTAAACAAATGATCACCCGAACTTCCCAAGATCTTATCGAAGCCGTCACCTATCCCATTGCCATGCACGATCTTATAGATGGTACGAGTGGCCGGAGAGATCCTTTGGTGGAAGGACTGTTTGTACAAGGAGAAAGTCGAAATTCAGCACCAGAGAAGAAGAAAAGCGACACCCCTCCAGCAGAAGTGCAGGTAAGTACTGTACATAGTCTCAAAAATGGCTACGGCTTTATTAGTTTCCCACCTAATAATCTCTTTTTCCATTACACGAGCATTTTGGACGGCGACTTCAATGAGCTACAGGTTGGAGATGAGGTCGAATTTTCAATCGGTTTGAATGATGAAGGCCAACAAGTAGCCAAGACGGTGCGTTTGTTATGGTGGGATGAAGAAGAATAAGCACATATTCATAAGCAGGGATCTTTCCCAAAATAGTGTATTCCGAAAAAGCCTAATGGATAGCAATTGCACGGTGGAAGGTCAGTCCTTAGTCGCCTTCAATGCCCAGCCCTTTCCCAGCTACCCGGAAACCGAGTGGATTTTCTTTTATAGTGCTAAGGCAGCTGCCTATTTTCAAGATGGACTGCAACAACTTGGGCAAGCGTGGCCAGTAAATACGAAAATCGCAGCAATGGGCGCAGGGACCGCCCAATGGTTGCAAGATCACAAAATAAAGGTCCAATTCGTGGGCACGGGAGTCCCAGAAGAAGCCTGCCAGCAGTTTCTAGATCAGTCGATCGGTAAAAGCGTACTCTTCCCGCAGGCCCTTCATTCTAAGAAATCGATTGAAAAATTGGCTGGCAACCAGATACAAGCTTTCCCCTTGATCGTCTACCAAAATCGGATGAAAGAGGATTTTGATTTGATCCCAGCAGATGTCTTGACTTTTACCAGTCCGCTAAATGCCCAAGCTTATTATAAGAGATATCCTGAAAGCAACCAGCAAGCGATTGTAGCGATTGGCCACACGACCCGCCTTGCGCTAGAAGCCATGGGGCAAAAAGTGATGGAAGTAGCTAAAGCGCCCTATGAGTCAAGCTTGGCACAGGCCGTTTTGCGATGTCTATGGTAGATTTCTTCTCCAAAAGCTGTAACTTTTACAACATTCAGAGTTAAGATCATGTTTCTCAACAGCTACATTATCAAACAACTTCAGTGAACAAAACCAGTCCTACATCATATATGCGTACTATTGCCGTTCTATTTTGCCTCCCTTTGCTTCTCCTATCTTGTAAACAAAAAGAAGAGGCAGCCGAAACACTTGGAGATACTCTACCGAAGGATTTCATTACCTTTTATGAGCGATTTTTAGAAGATTCCCTGTTTCAGATGGAGCACATCAATTTTCCATTGGAAGGTATTCCAGATAATGCTTTGAAAGACAACAAACTGCAAACTAATTTCAGGTGGGAAGCAGACAATTGGATCATGCATCGTCCCATTCAGAAAGATAGGACTGGCTTTAGCTCTTCCTTTTCTCAGCTCGGTCCTATCATAATCGAAGAGATCTTGCATGAATCCGGCCAATACGGCATGCTGCGACGTTTTGCCAATAGTGGTGAGGAATGGCGACTCATATACTATGCCGGTCTGAATCCATTGCAGCAATAATTGATTGCAAATCGAGCTCATTCGACGTATACCTGCCGAACTACCAAAGCATAATAGTCATCTTCCAGGGCGAGGAAACCTTGCTCATAGCAGAAGTGATATTGATTTCCAGACTTGGTCAGGTATTGATTAGTGAAGTAGCTGAATTTGAAACCACGCTCCAATAATTGGTCTCGATGAACTTTTGCTTTACCCTTTGGGTTCAACTCCGCTAATATCCTCCGGTTCTTTCGTAAAATATTATTGATGTTGCGCACAAAATTGGTGGCATCGCTATTGAGCTTATTATTATAACTACTTCTACATTGGGGAGAACAGAATTTCTTATCAGCACGGCCGGTGAATTCATCGCCGCATTCCAGACATTTACTACGCATAACAAAGAGAGCTTTAGCTCCTTAAAGTTACTGTTTTAGCCTGAAAATCACAAGAATAGAGCTGAGTAGTGTAACAATAAATGCCCTGCGAAGTGGCTGAGATTTCTATAGCCGCACGGGTCAATTACACCAGCGTTGGAGGATGTCGGTTACCATTGCTTCATACTGATCCAAGGCGGTAGGTTTCAAGTAGTGCTCAGTAGCGCCATGCGCCAAACAATCGGAAAGGAAACTTTGTCCGGGTAAGCTTGAGATCGTCAATACCGGAATCCCATTTAGGTACCCCTTTTCTTTTAGGTGATCTAATATCTCAAAACCATCCATACCTGGAAGGTGCATATCCAGGAGGATAAAGAAAGTATCATTCAAAGGTGTTGTCTCAACATAATCGATCAGGGATTTGCCATCAGCCATATGAACAATATTAGCAGCTACGGGGGATTCATCCATACAAAACTTAAACAACTCCACATCGGCACGATTATCTTCAGCAATGATGATTTTTTTTGCTGGAATCATATCAATTAGTTTTCTAGGCTGACACAGGCAATTACACCTACGTCCCTATGGGGGGTGAACAAAGTTAAATCGTGTTTTGGAATGTAACCTCGCTGTAGAAGAGCGCTAAATTTTCTTGTAAGCTATGTTGTTATTAGGTAATCTCAATTTTCAAAAGGGGAGAGAAAGTATGTTCTGCACTGCCATACAATAGATAAGAAGAGGAATAGTAGAGCAACTATTCGGAAGCTTAATCGGGTGTAGTGTCAGTCAGAAGGAATCTTTTAACTCAACCAGTGAATTTGAAACCTACCTATACTAATATACTCCTGCTTAGGTGGTTTTGATTCAAAATCGACGTGAATTTTGTAGGGCTAGTAAGCTTTTCCGGTCCTTTCTTGCTTGAAGACCCCCTGTCGGTTTACTAACATCCAGTTACCAGATAGCGGTAGATACTCCCCCTCGGGGAATACATGCAGGAATTGCTCCTTATAGAAGGCTGTGGTAGCATTTGTATCTGCATTGCTGGCTGCCAGGCGATTATACAATAAAATACCTTGGGGAGAAAGATGATCCCTTAGGTCCTCCAGGAAATTCTGCCCTTCAAAATAGACCGGAACCGTATCATCTAAAAAAACGTCCATACAAATCAGATCAAATGTCTGGGATGATTGTGCCATATAAGCACGGGCATCGGCACAAATCACTTCAATCGGCGCCTCCACATTCGGAAGACCATACTTTGAGGCTAAACCGATAACTGCCTCATCAATTTCAATGGCTGTGCACTCAAAATTCGGGCCAATGTGCTTTTCGAGGAGCAGCGGAATACTCCCAAGTCCTAACCCAAGCACCAAAACCCGTTGAATCTGATGGGCTTCCCAATCCAAGAGTTCGAAAGTATCCCCGAAGTTAGAGTAGAGATCAGCAAAGGAATAAACTGCATGAGCAGTACTCAATTGATAGCGTCCCTTATTTAAACTTACGTATAGGTGAGGATTATATTCACTAGAACGACTTTCGATGTGCCATTCGAATAGATAACTCAAGTAATTTTTCCAGATGGGTTCATTGCGTTCCATGTGAGGGGTTCTATTCCCAATTTCGGTACTTAGCCGTGTCTTCGAAAATACGAAGCATGATAATTCGGTCTTCCACCGAAAAGTTCTTGTCACGACGAGCCATTACCCTTTCCATCGTTTCAAAGGCTTTATCATTTCGGTAGGTTTGAAAGCCTTTGTGCCCTCCCCAGGAAAAGGAGGGTATGAAGTTTCGAGGAAACTCACTGCCAAACACATTAGAAGATATGCCGACCACTGTGCCAGTGTTAAACATGGTATTGATACCCGTTTTAGAATGATCTCCCATCACCAAACCACAGAATTGCATTCCCGTTTTTGCAAAGGAGTTAGATCCATAGTCCCACATTTTCACCCCTTCATAGTTATTCTTGAGGTTGGAATTATTGGTATCTGCTCCCAGGTTGCACCATTCGCCAATCGCGGCGTCTCCGAGGTATCCCTCGTGCGACTTACTGCTATACCCTTGTAGAATCGCATTTTTGACCTCCCCTCCTATTTTACAATAAGGCCCTAGGGTGGTGGCACCATACACTTTGGTCCCCATCTTTAGGGTGGATCGTTCTCCTATGGCCAAGGGGCCTCTAATCAGTACCCCCTCCATGACGGTAGCATCCTTTCCAATGTATACCGGCCCCGTCTGCGCATTAATCGTCGCAAATTCTACTGTAGCACCTTGCTCTAGGAAAACATTCTCTTTACCTAACACCTGATTGGTCTCACTTAGAGGAGCGGAAGTTCTCCCCTTGGTCATGAGTTCAAAATCCTGGCGAAGCGCTGCATCATTAATCTTAAAAAGATCCCAAACGTGATCTAGTTTGAGGTATTCTGTGTCTTCTAGGTCAAATCCTTTCAACTCGCCAAAATCCTCGTCATGTATAAGCTGCTCCAATTGTTCACCATTCAGCTTGGCCGCAATCAACTCTTCTCCACGAAGAAAAGCCTCATTAAAATCCATCTGTCGGATCAGTTTCAGCAGCTGCGGAGAAGGCAAGACACTGCCATTAATCAGGATATTTTCATCGCCGTAATCAATAGGATACTTACCCGCGAGATAGTCCTGGGTAATATAAGCTACTTCCCCTCCAAGGCTTCTTTCCCACTTTTCTCGAATGGTCAAGATGCCAACTCTCAATTCACAAACAGGCCGGGTGTAGGCAAGCGGGAGGAAATTGTCTCGAGTTTCGTTATCGAAAAGGATAAGATGGGCCATAATAATTGGGATCAATGGGGTATTTGGGGAGAATCAATCAAGTTGTTGTACGCAAAAAAGTCCCGTTCGGATCCGGCCGAAGGGGACTTTTCAAACTTTTATGCAAAAGTTTTTCTCAGTCTATGAATCAGACTCAGATTCAGGCTTAGAGAATTTACTGAATTTGGCAAATTTCTTATTGAACTTGTCAATACGTCCCGCAGTATCAACAAACTTCATTTTACCAGTATAGAAAGGGTGAGAGTAACTAGAGATCTCTAGTTTTACCAAAGGGTACTCTTTTCCATCTTCCCATACAATGGTATCCCTGCTCGGCGCACAGGAGCGAGTAAGGAACGCGTCATCAGACGAAAAGTCCTTAAAAACCACAAATCTATAATTGCCAGGATGCGTATCTTTTTTCATAATATTTTTTTTTCAAGACCGCAAAGATAAGGTTTTTGCAAAAACGGTCAAATATTTAGCCATTTTTTAGCGGATATTTTAGGTAACTCCCAGACACTCCTATTCCGAATTCTCCCCTTCGCACCCTAAAATAGGCATTTTTTCACCTTCCCCACACAACTAACCAATAATTATTTTGTTTTGTGATTAAATTTTACTGAATTTTGCAATTATATTTTTTAAAGCAGTTCTTTTTTTGCACTTAATTTTAACTGAAATTTTCTCGAAAGGGAAAAATAAGCAATAAAAACTTTTTAACAATACTTAAATCAAGCTAAAATGATGAACTTTTTGGCAAATCCAAAATCTCTTTTTGGAATGTGGATGATACTGGGATTAGTGCTGGGCCTATATTTCGGTTTCATCATCAACAGTATGACTATTGGTTTACCGATCGGACTATGCCTTAGTTTCCTTTTTGGAAAGGTATCCTACCGAGTAAGCCGAAGCATGCTGCGATTTAGAGGCTAAGAAATCGCACAAAGGAGCCGATAAGTAGCCAGATCCAAAAGAACACAGTATCAAATTAAGATTGATCATGTCCCATAAGAATCGGTGGTTGCTTATTGGTTTCTTGAATCGCTCTCCATTCTACCTCAAACATTCTACCCTATTGATTACCCAGTCTTATTCCTCCAATATCTCCGTTTCTAGATGAAAAGCATAGCAAGCAAACCAGTATAAAAAACG
>JAHQWA010000195.1 GCA_019634045.1 Saprospiraceae bacterium | reverse complement strand
GGTACGGCGAGGCTTTTTAACATGAGCGAACGATCCACCCAGTGGCAGATGTCCAGTGGACATCTGAGTGAGTGAACCGCTTGCGGATGGGCTGGCCGTAAATATTTGCCGCTCGTAGCCGATTGATGGAATTTTAAACATGAACTCTAAGTTTGAGAAAGTAGATGACAGTAAGAACCATTAACTTGCCCTACTGTTATTCTTGCAAAACATCTAGCCTTAACTCTTATGCCAGAACTGCCAGAAGTCAACACCTTTCAACGCTATTTTGAGGGTACCTCACTAGACCAGAAAATAGTCAATGTCAATGTACACGATGATAAGATTATCCGGAATATGAGCGGTAGTGAGTTTGAGGAAAAGATGGCCAACTTGACATTCACTGGCTCGTATCGTCGGGGTAAATATCTTTTTGCTAGCATGGACAATGGACATCATCTATTGCTCCATTTCGGCATGACGGGTGATCTCAAATATTATCAAGAGGAAACCGATCGGCCGCGCCACGAACGCTTTGCCTTCGAATTCGACACGGGCTTCACTTTAGGGTTCGATTGCCCAAGGAAATTTGCCCGGATACTGTACCTCGAGGATCGAGAGGCTTACATACAAGAGGTTAAATTAGGGGAGGATGCGTTGAAAATTGCAGAAAAGGACTTTACTAGTTTATTCCAGGGTAAGAAAGGTTCAGTGAAAGGTTTACTCCTCAATCAATCCAACTTGGCGGGTATGGGCAACCTATATGCGGATGAAGTTTGCTATCGAACGCGTGTACATCCCGGTTCAAGTGCCGGAAAAATCCCTGTGAAAAAGCGGAAGGCCATCTACGATGCTATGCAGGAAGTACTGAACTTTGCCATCAATAAGAATGCCTACTACAAGGACTACCCGGAGAACTGGCTTTGGGAGTGGCGTGAGGAAGGAAGGAAAGCCCCTGACGGGAAAAGCCCCATTCAGATCGAAAAGATCGCTGGTCGAACTACTTATTACTTTAAGGGATATCAGAAGTTGTATCGGTAGAATGGTCGTAGTCTGTCAGTCCATAGTCGATAGGTTGAATATTGTATTTCTATCGACTATGGACCATCGACTAAACTCAGGAAAGTACTTAGCTCACTCCCCTACTCATACCGAATCGTCTTTGCTGGATTTAAACTAGCCACCCGATAGGTCTGGAAGCCAACGGTAACAAAAGCAAAAAGGCCGATCACGGCACAGGCAAATACCATAGCCCACCACGGGAAATCAATACGATAAGCATAATTACTCAACCAACCGCTCATACCTACATATACTAAAGGTAGACCAATGACCATCGCGACCAATAAAAGGTAGATGAAGTCCTTGAAGAACAGCATGATGATACTACCTGTAGAAGCTCCCAACACCTTTCTTACTCCCACTTCTTTGGTACGCTGAATGGCCAAAAAGGACGCTAATCCCAGCAAGCCCAAACTGGCCACGATGATAGCTAGGATCGAAAAGTTACCAAACAACATGCCGAATTTCTTGTCTTCGACATATAGTTTCTCAAACCGATTATCTAGAAAAGAATAGGAAAAGGGAGCATCAGGAAAGAACTGAGACCATTTATTTTCAATGGCTTGAATCGCTACCTGCGGATCATCTCCTTGCAGTCTTACTACCATATTTCCAGGGATAGTGCTTCGATAAAACAGGGTAGGTTCAACACTATTCTTCAAGGTTGTACGATTGTAATCTTTGAAAACACCCACTATACGATACATGTCATTTTCAGGATCTCTCCCAAACTGCACTTTCTCATCTATTACACTTTCAAAGTCGCTAACATTTAGATACTTTAGGAAGGTCTCATTGACGATGACAGCGTTAGAATCTGAGGCCATCTCTTCTATGAAATTACGCCCAGCGACTAGCGATACACCTAGCGCTTCTTGTAGATCTTCATCAGCTGCATTGATGTAAACCGTACCATCTGTAATATCAGTGACTCCGACGATCCTAACACCACCGGCATTCGATGATACGTCCGAACTTCCACCTCCAGGTAAATTCATGATGCCACCCACCTTTTCGACTCCGGACAAGCGATTAAGCTCTTCGTTAAAGGCCTTATACTTACTTCGAAACTGCTCCACCTCATCTCGCTGAAAGCTAGGATTTTCAAGACCTATCACCTGCTCGATATCAATGCCTTTATCTCTTCCCGTCATATATTGTACCTGTTGATACACGATAATTGTATTGGCTATCAGGATTAGGGAAGCAGCAAATTGGACCACTACGAGGGCTTGGCGCAACAAGGTGCCGTGCTTGGAGCGGCTAAAGCTACCTTTTAATACCCCAATAGGTTTGAAGGAGGAAAGGACAAAGGCTGGATAAAAACCGGAGATCAGTGTTCCCAATAAGAAGAATAAGGCCAACTTCTGCAGGAAGGAAGTGTTCGACAAGACGGAAGTCAGTACTGTTTTTCCAACCAGAAAATTGAACTGTGGAAGTAATAGCTGGGCTAGCATTAAAGCCGCAAGGGCTCCAAAGAAATTAATCAGCAAAGATTCTACCAAGAATTGCCCAATCAACTGCCGCTTGCGCGCGCCAACCACTTTCCGCAAGCCTACCTCCTGGGCGCGTTCTACCGCCTTCGCCGTAGATAAATTGATATAGTTCACCCAAGCGATGAGTAGGATAAAGAGTGAAATAATACTCAAGAAATTAACCGCCTTAGCGCTACCGTGAATCTCTGGTTCATAAGTGAAGTCAGAGTACAAATGAATATCTTCGATGGGCTGGATGTTAAAGTATAGATTGGATTCTTCTCCAATATATTGCTTAGCTAGCGGCTCCAATTTTGGCGTCATGGCAGCCACATCTGCACCTGGCGTCAGTTTCAGATAAGTGTAATAGTTAAAGCCATTCCAATTATCCCTTTCGACCCGATCCTGAATACTTTTCAAAGACATCAGGATATCGAATTTGTAATGCGTATTTTCTGGCACATCCGCTACGACACCTACAACCTTAAAGGGACGGTTAAAGCTGCCAAGAACCTCTATGCTTTTACCGATAGGATCAGCCGAGCCAAAATACTTCCTCGCTTTGGATTCTGTCAACACTAGGGTGTAAGGTTCTACCAATAGCTGATCCTGATTGCCCGCTAAGATCGGGTAGTTAAATAGACGGAGAAAGTTAGAATCAGCCGCCAAGACCATCTTTTCGTCTACCAGGTTGGCTTCTTTCTTAAAGACCGTACTCCCCCTTTTGTGGGTCACCGTATAACTCAAGACTTCCGGCAACTCATCCATAAGCATTTTCCCAGAAGGAGCAAAGGACATTGCATCCCGGACCGTTAGTTTTCCATTAATGATATTGTCGGTAGTAAGTCGGTACAACTGATCAGAGTTGGCATAATGCCGATCATAGCTTTTTTCAAAGCTGGTGTATTCGTTGATCAGTAGGAAAGAAGCCAAACCTAGTGCTAAGCCAAAAATGTGAATAGCAGAATAGGCCTTGTGTTTCATCAGGTTACGAAACCCAATTTTAAGATAATTTGTAAACATGTCGAGGTGATTTGAATATGGGAAAAGGGAAAATCGACGGATTAAAGAAGGCCGAAACAGTTTGATGACTTCAAACATCAACCAAGCGTCGGGACCTAGTCGATGTGTTTGAGCATCCTCACGTAGATACAATTCGTCGAGATCTCCTTTGATATCTTCGTAGAAGTCGGGATGGCAATACCAGCGAAAAAAACGTTCTGCAATCTTCTTCAGCATAAATTAGAAGTCTAGAGCAATGTCGGGAATATCGTCCCACAGTCGTTGTCTGAGGTCCTTAGCGTGAGCCAGGGCCGCTTTGCCATGTGCGGTCATGGTGAAATAGCGTTTCCGCTTTCCGCCTCTTGCATTGGTAGTTTCGCCAAATCGGGAATTGAGATAGCCCTTTTCTTCCATTCTCCGCAAAGCCGATTGTAGTGCCCCTACACTCACCTTGCGTTCCAAGCGTTTCTCTAATTCATCTTTGATTGCTACCCCATACGCCTCGTCATACAGCACACCGACTGTCAACAATACAACTTCTTCAAATTCGCCTAATGGATACTTCTTCATAGAATATTATTCCTAAATGTAGTATACATAGACAAAGATAATAAAATTCCTAAATGTAGTATACCTATTTACTAGGATGCCATTTCACTACCCTTTCCCCTACTTTGACTACCTATTTATGGCAAGAAAGACGATGCATTCAACACATTTGTCGCAAAAAAATGTTCAGAATTCTGGCTTTGAGCTTCCTCCTAATCGCCTTTTGGCATTGTTCCATCCCCCAAAACCAATTGATGCAAACAGCAATATCCAACAATAACCACAGTCACTATCTTGCACTGACTATCATCCAAACGACGCAATCAAAGGACACAGAAAGGGTCACTACTTCCTTTACCCTATCAGGAAATACTTTGCACAAAAAGAGCCTGCATTGGGGAGCATACCGCGATACGAGTCAGCAGGTTTTGGCATTGAGTCCTCAGCATTTCGAAGACTTAGGCGCATACTTAGAACTGAGTTGGGACAACTTGCAAGGGGAAGTTTATCACCCAATCATTAAAGGAAATATGGGAAAGGTGCATGTTGAGATTGAAGCCACCATCCATTGGGAGGGCCAGCAAGCGCACTTACAACTTAGTAGTATGAAGGAAAACATTTTGAAAGATCGGCACTACCTCTCGGCCATCTTACTGGCTGACTACTTGGACAAGTACTTCACCAAGCCCAACTCCTTCCGAGCTTTAGAATGGATCAAGGCATTATGATTTTCGCACTACTTAGACCGCTTGCCTAGCCATTTGTACTTCTTTTGCCTGCTCCAAATGACGTTGTTCATGGACAACAATTATATCGAAAGCACGTGCTAATTTGTAGACCAAACTGGCTTGTGCGGGAGAACTGATCACCTGTCCACGCTCGACTGCGGGGGCCGCCTTCTGAATATAATCAGCCATGGTTTTCTGGTGAGCCTCAAAGCGCTGTAGAATCATTTCATCAACCATACTTTGAGCAGGTTCCCAGAGAGGAAAAGTCTTCATCTTTTTGCGCCGATCCGGAAGGCTAGCATTGTAAATCAGATTCCCCATCAACCGAGGAATGAAACCGATCTTTGCCAGCCAGGGCGGTTCATACCTCCCCGCCTGAATCTTATCCAGAACGGGAAAATAAGTACTGTTGATCGTAATGAGATGATCAATATTTTGGGCAATACTCCAGGTCTGCGGATCAGGCTTCCAATTAAGGTCTTCTGGGGAAAGTCCGGCAAAGTGTTGTTTAAATAATTGGGTGTTGTTTTCCAAATCAGCTACCCAGTTAGCAATCTTAGTTTTCATTTTGAGGACTTAGGTGGTTGAGATTAAACAAACTCGTCATTTTTTGGGTAAGTGGGAGCGGGACGGTCAGGACTTCTTCTTTTACCATCCAAGGCAGGCATCCTGAATTTAGCTCGATAATAGAAGCCGGCCAGAACACCAAAAACAAAGCCTCCTATATGGGCCCAATAGGCAACGCCAGAATTTTCAGCTGTAGCAACTTGCAAAGCGGCAGAGCCTGCCATCCATTGCTGCCATATCCAAATACCCAAGAAGATCAGGGCTGGTACCCTAAAGGTGAAGAATAGCAGGAGGACTTTCACTCTAGAGCTTGGAAACATCACTAGATAAGCGCCCATCACAGCAGATATTGCCCCACTTGCCCCAACCGTTGGGACCTCACTATACATGTTGAAATAGATATGGCAAGCGTGGGCCGCCAATCCACCTAAGAAGTAAAATATAACGAATCGAGATGATCCTATCGTGGCTTCAATATTGTCCGCAAACACCCACAGGAACAACATATTACCAATCAAATGCATCCAGCCACCGTGCAAAAACATGCTGGTGAAAAGTGTGAATAGATCCTGACCATTTTGAATCTCCACGGGCAAAGCGCCGTAATCATATATAAACTGGTTGAGGGCACCAGGCGTCGCATTTAATGACAATTCGTAGAGAAATACCAGGATATTGAGCGCGATAAAGGCGTAGCTAAAAAACGGATAGTGCCCGCCTTTCACATTATCATCTCCGATAGGAAAAATCATGGTTTCACATTTTAAGCCAAGTTAAGTAGGATTTGACGGGAGTGCAAATCAAATCGACTAAGCCAAAAGGATTCCCTATTCCCATCCATAAGCCTATAAATGCTGCCATCCCATAAATGGTACTGTTTTTACGGTTCTTTGGCAACCATAATCATCCGATCGGGTGACTATATACTGCCTGCATCTATAGATATTGATCTGTATTATTAATAAACACAATTCAACCTTATGAAAAGACAGCTACTTCATAGTCATCTCTTAATGAGCCTAATCTTCTTTGTGGCCGGGGGCTCCACTAGTGTCCTCGCACAGGAAGACACCGTTTTCAAGCGGGATTCCGTGTACATAGATCATGGACTCAATAATACCAACGACTTTGAGAATGATAGACGCATTTATTTTATCCAAGAAGACGATCAGGGCAGAGTATTGGAGAAGGTTATTCATCGAAAAAATAATAATGGCGAATTTGAACCTTTCCGTAGACATTTATCTTCCTATGAAGGTCCGAATCTAAAGCAATTTGTGATTCAAGCTTGGGAATTGATGAACGAAGAATGGATTTCCATTCGAGAAGACAACTACACCTTTAACAATGATTTACTGGTGCTTTATCTGCGAAGGACAATACAGGACGGGCTGTTGACAGATTACCGTCAATGGCTCTATAGCTATGATGAAGATGGCAATGAAGCGGAAGTGATTTTACAGGAAATGACAAATGGGCAATGGGTAAACCTGAGTCGCAAACAACAGTCTTTCCATGAAGATGGAGATTTACTGAGCCAAACACTGCAAAAATGGGTTGATAATGGCTGGAAGAACAACAGGCAGCGCGAATGGGAATACGACATGGCTTCTGGCTTGACTCGACAAGTAACGGTAAGCGCTTGGGATACCCCAACGGATGCCTGGGTAAGAATAGTAATTCAAACCTTCTCTTATAATGCTACTGGTCAATGGATCGGCTCCTCCTATCAAGCCTGGGATCAGAACAATCAGATATGGGTCAATACCCAGCGTACACAGCACCTCTATGACAATCAGCAAAGTCCCACTGGGCAGATTATGCAAAATTGGGAAAATGATGAGTGGCGCAATAACCTTAGGAGTGGACTTGTCGTGAATGGTGAAAAACATTCCGCCACTATCCAACAATGGGATGCCAGCACAGATTCCTGGAGTAACTTTCTACGGTATCAACAGACCATTACGTCGGAAGGCGTAACTCAAGAAAAGCTTGGGATGGAGGCTTGGGATGCAACAGCAAATAGTTGGATCAATAAGAATTTCACCCAACGGTATACATATTTCTGGTCTGAACAGCTAGTGAATGCCCTCCAAGATACTTCGCTTCCAAAGAATTGCCAATTACCTAACCCCTACACGGCAGGGCTCCCTATTCAGTGTGATCTTACAGATAAGAATGCTGACTTACAATTGGTACTATTTGACATGATGGGACGAAGAGTATTGCAACAGCGCTGGGGCTCTACTCAAAGTGGCAGTATAGACTCCCCTCCTATTCCAGGAGTATACGTCCTACAGCTTATTCAAAATCAACAGATCCAGCATCTTCAAAAGATTGTGATTCAGTAATGAATACTGATGGGGATTTCTCTAATCAAAAACTTAAAAAAGATGAAAAAGATTTTACTATATATTGGACTTCTATTTTGCTGCTGTAGTGTACTTAGCGCGCAAGATGGCTGGAACTTCGATGAATTCAAGAAGAACGCAAGAACTTGGCGAGACAGTGGTTACTATTTACAAATCGAACTTATTGATCTAAAAATTCAAAAATTGGGCGTGACGTCGGGCGGAGAAGGAAGAATGATCGTAAACTTTCAGTCTGCTGATCAAGCTGGGCAACAATACCGAGGCGAAGCGGTCTTTACATTTAGCCCAAACCAGGTTCCGTCGAACATCAACCTACAGACTGGAGTTAGAGGAAAGGCAGCCATAACCATCGCGCAAGATGTGCTGATATGCCCCTCTCCAGAAGCGGAAGTCGGTTTGGGGCAAAACGACCCCTTCTTTCCACTCTACTATCCCGGTTTTCTTTTAAAAGTAGATGGAGAATCTATCTCCAACCCCACGCCTATCTCCATTGAATTAAGGAATATTGAAATTATACTATAGAAAATTGGTACTCTTTCAATTGTTGTGCACAACTCAAAGCACAACAATTGTCGAAGAAGGAAAAAGTTTAGATGTTATTTCAAGCAGGTGAATTACGGTAGGCCAGCCCGCCACCGTATTCACTTTCTATACGCTGCTTAAGACATGGTCATCAGTCGAGTTCTTTTTGAAGCACTCTGTACTGATGGCCTTTTTATTTATGGGCTTTTCTTTCCTAGCTAAAATCCATCCTATAAATTAGGTATGGCATACCACACAATTAGCTACCTAAGATTAGGTATTCACCCTACTAAATTCTGTACTTAATCACTAACATTTCGGTATTGGTCCGCAGCAAATCAGCTCCTATATTTGCGCTAGTTCTTATTTAGACTTAATCTACATAGATGTTCTCTGAGGAGAAGGATAGGAACGGATCAAATAGATCCTTAAATAAACACCGTCGAAAGACCATAAGAATGATTATTGATGTGATTACAAATATTCGATTCCATTTTAGAGCTCTGCCGTCAGGCAGAGCTTTTGATTATTTACCCTAATCCATCGAAGCTTCTTGCGCTCTTGAGTAAAGCTATTTAAACTAAAACTTATATGAAACAAACGGAAATGAAGAAGATGACATTTTTCAAACTAGTGACTTTGGTGGCCTTAGTCCTAGTTGTATTTTCTGCCTGCCAGAAGGATGATGATGAAGGCCCAGCAGGTCCAGACCCAAGCTTTTTGGCCAGTTCTGTTGATGAATTGGGTGAGGTAGATTTGGGCAACTTTATTATTCCCACTTCCTATGACATCACAGGGGATTTTGCACCTGGGGCTTATAATGGACAGAAAAGAAGACTTGCGCAATTGAAAGAAATTGTTGACTCTTCTAGAAACGAGCCTATTTTTTGGGACTTGAAAGCAGCTCTATCAAATGAAAACCGAGACCAGTTTCAAAGTGCTGATGCACAAGGAAACTCAGATATCCGTACCAAAATAGATGAACTTAACTTCGATAACGGAAACACCTCTGTCGCTGATGCTTTTGCAGACCTAGCCGAAAAATTTACTACTTCTAGTCAAGCAAACTATACGGTGACGGCCAGTAATGGCGTAGCAGGAATGATTACAACGGGCAGCAATAAGCGCCACGTGAGTGCAAACGGTCTAGAGTTCATTCAACTGCTTGAAAAAGGCTTGTACGGTGCCATGATGTATGACCAGATGGTGGATGACTATCTTCGCCCTTCCCAAGCTGGTGCGGAAAACACCAAAGGAAACAATGAATCGGCTGCCGGAGCAGACTACGCGACTTCAGGTACCGATAGACAACACCGTTGGGATGAAGTTTTCGGCTATCTAGGAGCTGACCCTGACAGCTATCCGAATGCATCCAATACATCCAACGGAGATGGTCAGTTCATTGCTAACTACACTTTTGATTTTAGTGACGAAACCGAAGAAGTATTCGGTATCAATCTTGCAGACAAGCTCATGGACGCTTTCATCTTCGGACGAGCGGTACTAAAGGCCGGTGAAGGCTTTGGCCCAAGTGACGAAACGACCAATGAAGCTTATTACGAAGCTGCCAGAAAAGATATTAAGCTATACACAGAACTAGGCATTGCAACCGCAGCCTATCACTATCTCAATTCAGCGATTGCAGATATAACGGAGGAAGACAAACTTCACCACCTCTCCGAAGCATTGGCCTTTATCTATTCTCTGTCTTTCAACGCTGAAGGAAGAATTTCAGCATCTCAAGTTCATGATGTATTGATCGCACTAGGTTGGTCAAGTTCTGATGCTTCCCTTAATGGAGTATACGATATCAATCTTTGGGAGGTAACGGATGATCAAATGCAGAAGGCGAAAGACCTTCTTGACGTTTCTTACCCTGGATTTGGCGCCATTCCTTTTTAAAAACCTTGTAAGGCTAAAACAAATGAGTAATCGAATACACATCAACATCAATAATCGAATCTTTTTTCAATCAATTGTTGCGCTGTTCAGCATAGCTATACTTTTCACGGCATGTCAGAACAAGTCATCCGAAGATGATGAAGGCCCAACAGAAACAGATTATACCGATCATCTTACGAATCAGATAAATGAGGTCATCATTCCAACGATGGAGATCTACCAAAGCAAGCTCAGCGACTTGGGCACCGCCCTTGATGCCTTTGCCTTGGCCATCGATGAGCCCAGTTTAACTAGTTTGAGGTCTGCCTATCAAGGGGCCTATCTAGCTTATCAAGCTGCAGCGGTACATAATTATTTTGCTACGGTCAACCAGTCACTAGTAAGTACCTCCAATTTATTCCCAATCGAGGTCTCCCAGCTAGAGAATCTGATTGAATCTGAATCTTATAATTTTAGCACCACAGCACAGGAACGAGCCAATGGGTTTCCAGCGCTGGATTACATGCTCTATGGCCCCGATGATGTCTTGGTTTACTTCAATGGAGACGCTAAACGATTGGTCTTTATGGGGGCATTGATCAATGATATGCAGGAACGGGCAGATCGGCTCGTTAGCAGCTGGAGCGGTAGTCTCAAATCCAATTTCATCAACAATGGCGGCACTCAACTAGGCAGCTCTATCAGCGTACAGCTAAATGAGAGTTTAGTCTACTATGAGGATAACATCCGAGAGAACAAGGTTGGCATCCCGATTGGAAGACTAGGGCCCAATGACTCACCGATCCCCGCTGATGCGAAGAAAATCGAAGGCTATTATCAGTCTTTATTTGAT
>JAHQWA010000194.1 GCA_019634045.1 Saprospiraceae bacterium | reverse complement strand
TAGCCATAGAAGTGGTCAAATCCGCGGTTATAGGGCCAGTACTCTTTTTTGAAACGACCCAAATGCCATTTGCCCACCAAATTGGTACTATACCCTTTCTCTTTAAAATATTGCGGCATTATTGTCTCAGACAAGGGCAATCCCTTTACATTGTTTTTCCCCAATGGGTTGACAAAACCTAAACGCACTGCCGCCTTCCCAGTCATTAGCGCACTTCGTGTCGGTGAGCAGGCCGGATGAACGTAAAAGCGATTTAGTTCCACGCCCTCTTTGGCTAGCCTATCCATGGCGGGGGTGCGTATTTCACTTCCATGATAACCAACGTCATTCCACCCCATGTCATCGATTACGATTAGAACTACATTTGGGAGTGTATCCACCGCTATTTCCTGAGCTATTAGCAGTCTGCCGAAGCTGAAAAAAATAGCTATTGCTAACAGATGAGATTTCATATTTTGACGGATTTATTTAGAGTTATTCATTTATTTAATACTATTAAATAGGATTCTAAAAAAAGACCTCCAAAGCTAGATTTGCTGAATATACCTCCGTAAGGTCTGCTCAAAGAGTTGCTGGAAAGACTGATCATCACCAATTGGAATTCGGTTATTCATTTTGATAGAAATGAAACCGTGGATCAAACTGTGAAACCCTTGATATATCTGAAAGGCTTCCTCATCGGTTGTAATCTTTGGATTGATCGCTTTGATAGTATCCTGCATGATCTTGATATTGGGAAGGATGAGATCCAACTCTAGTTTCTTTTGCCGAAGATGAAACATCAAATCATACAGTTCCTCATGCTCTACTGAAAAGTTCCAGAACTGCATGCCCATTTCAAAGAGTTTCTCCCGATTATCGCTGAATGTTCTAGCTTCGATAATCCTCAGTTTTGTGCCAATAATGGTGGAGCCTCTTTGGCACAGGTGAAACAATATGTCATCCTTATTTTCGAAGTAGTGGTATATATTCGGTGGGGTGTAGCGCATAATCTGCGCAATTTTATTTACTGACACCATGCCCCAATTCTTCTTTTCCCGCATCAATTCAACTGCCGTATTCAAAACCGTCCGCTTAAAGTTCTCGATATCTTCTGCTCGTCTAATCTTGTTGAGCCTCATGTGTGGTGTTAAATTATTTAATACTATTAAATGAATGCAATATACAGCGTGTTTTTTGAAACTCCTATTCCTGTTTTGGATTGTTGCTAGTGAAGGAGTAAGGTTGCCTGTGTACTTAGGGTAAGATCAAAGTAAAAAGGGGCAAGGAAATATTGTAGTTCAAGAAGGCAAGCGAGGTCTTGGACCCCGTTTGCCGATTCCTTGAGTTGGGTGAGTGATTTTGAAGGATCACCCCAAGCGTTATGCTGCCGCGTTAAAAGACTTCTGAAATCCCACGATGACGTACACGGATGCGATCAATGCCAGACCTATCCTCACCCAGTGTAATAGTACCCAAAGATTTAACCGATGGGCGGCTTCTTCGACCGTATAGCTTTGCTGGATAAAAGCAAGATTCGTTGGCAAATGGTATACCAGAGTGAGGGTGATGGATATGAGACTGGCATAGAGTGCTATCCTCCAAGATGTATTTGCTTTCTTATTCCCTTTGCTTAGGTAGATCGAGGCAATTATGCCGATAAAACCCGGTAATAAAGTGAACACTACGGTAGGAAGTAGCAACATAAATGTGGTTTCAAATGCCTGCATGAATGCCATGGTTTCCATTTTTTGCCAGGCAACCGCATAAGTCAAACCAATATTAAGCACATTACCGAAATAAGCGATGGACCCAATGATAGCTATGAAGCCAAATGTTCTTTTCATAATTCAAAGTTTTGCATTGTTAGAGATTCATTTACCCCTTAGACAGGGATAATCTCGATGTGCAAAGACTTTGAACCAGTTAATTTAGATGTAGTCGCTTTTTCCAATTGACGTCGTCTAGTATTTGGAGCAGGAAGTCCTTTTTGGAGAAGTCTGTTTTATAACTATGGTCACGATGCAACTCTACATACTTAATTGTGGATTCATCTACCAGGTAATTAGCGTCCTCTTCTAATTGTTGACGAAAAGTAGAGAACTCCTCTCGGTTGTAAAGTAGCTGCTTGGCATCAATGATGCCCGCTTCCACTGAAATGGTCACCTTCTTATGGCAGCGGCAAGGGTTGGCCTTGTCAATTAAACCGCATTTTTTTTGCATAAAGTGACTAATGTCTTTCCTTGCTTTGCTCAGCTTCATTCTGAAATTAGCCTTACTTAATGCCATAATCTCAGACCCAATGGTATGATCTGCACCAAACATCTCCCCGATAATGAAGATCATCCGTTGTTGTTTGGTCAAGCAAAGCAACATGCCTGAAAGGCAGGTTAGACGTAGCTCTCTAGTAATGGCTGCTTTTTCCTGCTTTTCGAACGCTGTTAGTTCCACGTTCGGTATGGCATCTAGTGCTGCTCCCAGTTCTTGAAAGTTGGCAGCAAATTGCTTAGCCGGTTTTTTCTGATCATTTAGAAAGTGATGGCGTACAATGCTATATGCCCAGGTACGAAAGGAACTGTCAAAGTTGAATTTTCCGAGATTAGAAATGATCTTGATCAGCGCTTCTTGGCTTAGATCGGCTGCGTCATCTGGATTACCAACCATCTTCCAAGCTATGTTGTAGATATAGGGCTGATGCCGGCTAAGCAATTCGTTTAGCGCGTCTTGTTGGCCTTCTAAGATTCTTTTGATGAGTTGTTTGTCAGATTCATCCTGGTCGGCCAAGTTAGAAAAGGGATTCATATGAGCTTATTGATTGATATGGCATCCTTATAGATTTCATTTTTTGAACTAAGGTTTACATCAGTTCTTTGATTAAAGGTATCACTTTGGATCCAATCAATTCAATCGACTGCATCATTTGCTCATGGGATAGGCCCACATCCATTTGAAAACTAAAGCGAGTAATGCCGCCCAGGGCTTCACTATGTGCCAGGATTTTCTTAGCTACTATTTCAGGATCACCAATAGTAATGGAGCCTCTTTCCCCAATTTGGCCTTGGAATTGATCCAAGGAAGGGGCTACCCAGCCTCGTTCTTTGCCCATTTTTGCTATGACTTGCGCATAGGGAGGGTAAAAGTCGTTGATGGCTTCCTCCATAGTATTCGCCACATATCCGAAGGAGTGAACGCCTACTTGTAGTTTTTTAGGCTCGTGCCCGGCTGCTGCCCCTGCCTGCCGATACAGGTCAACCAAAGGTTTAAAGCGTCGTGTTTCTCCTCCAATAATCGCGACCATCAATGGTAGACCAAGCTTGCCCGCTCGCATAAATGACTCTGGCGTACCCCCTACACCCAGCCAAATGGGGAAGGGCTTCTGCAAAGGTCTGGGGTAGATAGCTTGTTGCTGGAGTGTCGGGCGAAATTTCCCTGACCAGCTGATGACTTCCTGGTCTCTAATCTTCAGGAGTAGGTCCAGCTTTTCGGCGAATATGGCGTCGTAATCTTTCAGGTCAAAACCAAAAAGTGGGAAGGATTCAATAAATGAACCTCTACCTGCTACAATTTCGGCTCGCCCATTGGAGATGAGGTCGATGGTGGCAAAATTCTGGAAGACCCGAACCGGATCTGCTGCGCTTAGGACGGTTACTGCGCTACGCAACTTGATACGCTGGGTGCGTGCCGCTGCTGCTGCCAGGATAATGGCCGGAGCGGAATCCAAAAACTCTTTGCGATAATGCTCTCCCATTCCAAACACATCGATGCCAACTTTGTCAGCTAGTTCTATTCTTTGCAAGAGCTCAGCTAGAGCTTGGGCATTGCCGTCGTGCCGCAATTTCTCGCCTTGTCTAGGTACCGCGGCGAAAGTATCTACTCCTATTTCCATGATTATTCAGAATTTCCATACTGGATTGATCAACAGGCGCAAAATTACGGACTGTTACCGAGAGGAAGCAATAATATAGATTAAGAAGTTGTCTTGGAACGATCTCAAGACACAGTAATTTTTTTTCATAAAATGAAACGATTGCATTGGATTTACTCATAGTATAAGTGAAGTGGATAGAGAACTTGCCAGAAGTTTACAATGCCATAAGGAACCATTAAAAAATCATCTTATGAATCGTAAGCTCTTATTATATATCCTTACACTCCTCGCCCTGCCTAGTTGTGTGACTACAGAGAGGAGCCTATTTGAATGCCCATTTGATCTCCTACAAATTCAGCAGGAGACCTACTACAGTGCAGATGAGTCTAAACTATTCCTTACTGAATTTGAATCTACCCTAAATGCACTAAACAAGAAGATTGTTGGTGGGGAAATCCGGTCCAAGGCTAGTGCTTCCTTGAAAGATGTACTGACTAGGTTTGAGTCGAAGGTCTTTGGCGGAGATTCCTTATTCATCAGCTACTACAATGGTTTGGCTAACAATATATGTATGCTTTGGCGACTTTACGAGGATCGCCCCGATGATAGAAATAGAAACAATCTAGAGCAATCGATCCGAGCGCTGCAAGATTTTGTAACCAAGTATTATGATCAGGGCAGACCATCTCAGGGAGCCCTTGATGAGATCCAGGTATTACTGGGCGCCATTAGAAAATTGAAGTCCGAGCTACAGTCGTATATTTCTAGAGTAGACTACGCGAGATCCGAAGAAATACGTCTGGAAAATTACAGCCGCAAATTATCCTATCTCGAGCTCAAACTAGAACAGCTAAACTCTGTAGACCTGAATCAGAATGACCTGCACCTCATTACTGAAGTAAGAATGAAGTTTGACCCCTTGGCAAAGGAAATAGAAGCCGAAATGAATTGAAAACCCAAATGCTAACTAGTCTATGAAATTACAATCGCTTTTGCTAGTCCTATCCACGCTTTGTGCTATTGGATTTAGCCAGGAACCTGCTATCCCTGAGATTGATCAAGTTTGGGAATACCTGGATGAGATCTCCAAATTGAAAAAAGAAATCTTAGCCTATGAAGGTCAAAATGCAGCAAAGGATAAGAAGATCGCAAGATTGGAATATTTGTATAAACAAGCTGCCAAGGCCATAGCGGAACTCAGCAAGATCAATCACAATTTGCAAGTGGAGATGGAATACAAAGAGGAGTGCATTAGTGATCTAAAGGAAGGCGGTCGCGCCAAGCAGATCGAACTTGACAAGTTGAACAAGGAAAAAAACGACCTTCTAGCTCTGATCCGCACAATGCGCCTTGAAATGGATCGGATAGTGGAGGAATATACGGCCAGGAATGACCAATTATTAACCCGTATTCAAATCCTGAAGCGAGAAGCAGAGAAACAAAGAAAAGAGAGCTTGCACAAGAGCAATGTCGTATACCTCAATGGTCTGAACCCAGTGCTGTCAAGTAGAAAAATCTCAAAACCCAAGACTATTTCGTTTCAGCTATATTACTATCCGCTGCATGATGAAGGTGTAGACAAGGAGCTAAACGCAGAGGTGTCCATTCGTAAACTTAGAGAACAATCCTTCATGACCCATTCCGTAGATTTAGTTAGAGAGATTAAGGAAGAAATAGTTGGTGGTGAAAAGATCAGAACGGTTTCTTTCACCAACCAAAACCAAAAGGCGGAGCGGATACTCAAAACCAAATTCGAGAAGAATACGACCTACCGCATTTATGTGAAGATTAAGGGAGAGGAGATTGTTTCGGAACCGTTTCAGTTCCGCTAGGAAATCTCAATGAGACTCTAAGATAAACCCCTTCCCATGCACATTCCGAATTTGCACTGATGCGTCTTCCTCCAGGTACTTCCGTAGTCGGAAAATAAATACATCCATACTCTTACGACTGAATTCATCATTGGTACCCCAAATCTCCTTCAAAGCTTTTTTGCGTGTAAGCAATTGGTTTTTGTGTTCACACAGTAGTTGGAGCAACTTGCACTCACGCTCTGTCAGAATTTTTTGATCCGTTGGTCCGACTAGTCGTTGGTTGCTTACATCCAATTGGAAATGTCCAATCTCAAAAAGCTGTTGGACTTTTCCGCCTACTTTCCCCCTTTGGGAGCGATGGATGATGGCTTGGATCCGCGCGATGAGCAATTCTTCGTCGATTGGCTTAACGATAAAATCATCGCAACCCAGTCGGAAGCCTTTTAACTTATCGACTTTTAATGATTTGGCGGTGACGAACATGAAGGGCAGATCAGGCTCTATGGTTTGGATCTCTTTTGCAATGGTAAATCCGTCTTTTCCAGGCAGCATAATATCGAGTAGACAAACATCAAAGGTATGACGTTCTACT
>JAHQWA010000193.1 GCA_019634045.1 Saprospiraceae bacterium | reverse complement strand
GGACTCGATATTGAAATATTTCAGCTTTCCGATACGATTGGAGTGGCTAGCCCGGAGAGTATCAGCTATCTATTTGGTCAACTTTTACCCGCTTATCCGACACTCGAATTTGGGGCTCATTTCAATACCACACCACAATCCTGGAAGGAGAAAGTAGTTTCCTCCTACGAAAATGGTTGCCGTAGATTCGATGGGTAGATCAAAGGGTTTGGGGGCTGTCCGATGGCCAAGGATGATCTTACGGGAAATATGCCCATGGAGAATTTGATTGCCTATTTTGAAGAAGAGCAGGAAAACCATGGCGTAGGCTTGGATCTCTTTGGACAAGCCATGCAACAAGCGATGGAGGTCTTTCCACACTAGATAATGGGTATTGGCGGAAATTAGGCCTGCTTTTCTTGGGTGTAGCTTACCATCAAGCGTGCCGCCCTTTCAGAAGCACCTTTTTTGCCTAGTTTCAGAATCAGTTCCTCATATCCAGATTTAATTTCTTTGACTTTTGCTGGACTTAGAAGCTCTTCGAGTCCTTGCCGCAGCAGTTTTGTATTCAGCTTGCCTTGAATCAACTCCTTCACTAAGGGACGATCTACAATGAGATTCACCAATGAGATGTATTTGACGTTGATCAAGCGTTTAGCCAACCAGTAATTGATTGGTCCGCCTTTGTAGCAAACCACCTGCGGCACTTTGAACAGCGCCGTTTCCAGCGTAGCTGTCCCAGAAGTCACTAGGGCAGCTTGCGCGTGGCTAAGTAAGTCATAGGATTGCTGAGAAATAAAGCTAAGATTGTCAGCTGAAACTTGCTGGAGAAAGGGATGATAAAAGGCTGGCGTTTGGGAGGGAGCACCAGCAATGACGAAATGATAATCTGGATAATGAGGCACTACTTTGAGCATTTCGGATAGCATCCTGGTGATCTCCTGCTTGCGACTCCCAGGGAACAAGGCAATTAAAGGCTTGTCTGGCAATTCATTTTTTGCGTAAAAATCTGCTTTGACTTGATAATTCTCCGTGACATCCAAAAGCGGATGGCCAACAAAGTCAACAGGATAATCATAGGTCCGATAAAAATCCGGTTCAAAAGGGAGAATCACGAACATCTTGTCCACGCTCGCCTTTATCCCGTGGACCCTACTACTATGCCAAGCCCAAATTTGAGGGCTGATATAATAAAAGACTCGAATTCCCGCTTTTTTCGCCCATTTAGCAATGCGGAGATTAAAGCCAGGGTAGTCGACTAAAATGAGGGCGTCCGGCGCATAGGCCTCGATATCCTCCTTGCAGAAACGGATATTTCGAAGAATCGTGCGGATGTTTTTGGCCACTTCCAAAAAACCCATAAAGGCCAGATCTCGATAGTGTTTGATCAGCTCTCCTCCAACTGCAGCCATTAAGTCCCCTCCCCAGAATCGGAACTCCGCTTCCGGATCTTGCTCCAATAATTGCTTCATTAGATTGGAGCCATGCAGATCACCGGAAGCCTCTCCGGCAATGATGTAATATTTCATCTACTATTGTCGTGTTAGAAAACCTGAGGACCATACCAAAACATCCAAAGTCCAACCAAGGCAAAGGTGGCCAAAACAAGACCGCGAATACTTTGGGTACTTCGGTTCTTCTGAAAATGATTGAGTGGAAAGATGTTCAAACAGATGGCCACAATGGCTACCGTCCTTTGCCTGAATCCAATGGAAAAACCGCTGGAACTGCCCATGTCCATTCCTTCTAATTGTTCAAAGATCATCAGGAGTATAGCATACCCGACAAAAGGAAGCAGCAGGCCGATCACTAGGCCTACCCAAAGTTCATTTCTATTAAAAATCATTTTCTTGCTTTTATCTTTCTAAGTTCATGATCGTTTTTGGAGGAGAAAAGTGTCATTTTGTTGCTGAGACGAGGCGCTTTTCGCAGGCCATACCTGGAAGATATGGTCAAGGAAAGCAACGAAGTATCAGCAAAGCCTGGCCTGCCGCTAGGCAGGAAGGGGCGATTTTTCACCCAAAGTGTGATGGCCAAACATGAACTTAACCTTGGCGTTTTTATAATTCCTGTATGGCCGATAACTTTTTGATCGCTGAGTAGTCGGTTAGATCGTGCATGGACGGCACAACAGAGATATAGCCATTTTCCAAGGCCCATACATCGGTGTCATCCGAGCTATCTTCATTGACAAAACGCCCCGTCAACCAATAATATTTTTGTCCTCTAGGGTCACTAGATTCCATAAACTCCTCTACCCATCGAGCATTTGCTTGCCTGCATACCCGCATGCCTTTGATCTCAGAATGACTGAGTTTTGGAATGTTTACATTTAATAAATTACCACCAGCAAGACCCTTTTCTAGAACATAGCGCATCAATGACTCAATGAAGGGTTTGCTAGATTCAAAATCAGCATCATATTCAAAATCTAACAGAGAGAAACCAATAGATGGAGTGCCTTCAATGCTGGCTTCCATGGCAGCAGACATGGTTCCCGAATAGATGATATTTATGGCCGCATTTGAGCCGTGGTTGATTCCTGAAACACAGAGATCTACTTCTCTATCTTTCAAAACTACATTTTTGGCCAGTTTTACGCAATCTACGGGTGTGCCAGAGCATTCATAGGCTTGAACGCCTTCGTGTACTTTGCTGGGGTGTAGTCGGATAGGATTGGAAATTGTAATCGCATGCCCCATGCCAGATTGTGGAGAATCTGGTGCTACAACGACAACTTCACCGATGCGCTTAGCTACCTCAATTAGGGCCGTGATGCCTGGAGCAGTAATACCATCATCGTTGGTGACAAGGATGAGCGGTTTCTTCATGAAATGGTGTTTTTACCCCAAAAACGTTTCTTTGGGTTTTATGACATATATTTTACGCAAAGGAAGCAACTCTCGAGCAGAGAAAATAGTTTCCTCAAGGATATTTATTTGTATTTTTCTGGCGGTGGAGTGAGGAGCGAAAAAAAGCGGAGCCAGCTGAATCCTTGCAAGATCTGAGTTTTAGGTTCTAGAATAGAAACCTTTCAAACGGATCGTTGTTTAAGCTGAGTGTACATAATATACGCGGATTTTAGCAAACTGAAAATAGAAGCGGATCATGAGTAGTTTTGGCAAAATTGGTGTTTTGATCGTTAACTTGGGCACGCCTGATGCGCCAAGTCGTGGAGCAGTATACAGATATCTTAAGCAGTTCCTCTTGGATCCGCGTGTAATTGACTACAATTGGCTAGCCCGTAACTTGTTGGTGCGCGGCATCATTGCACCTTTCCGTTCTGGGAGCTCAGCAAAACTCTATCAGATCCTCTGGACTGAGGAGGGGTCTCCCTTAAAAGTATATGGAGAACGAGTAGCTGAAGGAGTACAAAATATGTTAGGCGATGAGTTTGTGGTGGAGTTAGCGATGCGCTATCAAAGCCCTTCCATTGAGTCTGCCTTGGAACGACTTTATCAAAACCAAGTGTCGGAAATCATTGTATTCCCCATGTTCCCGCAATACGCCTCTGCCACCACTGGATCGGTTCATGATGAGGTAATGCGTTTGTTGCGCAAACGAGATAATATACCTGACGTAAAATTCATCAATTCCTACTATGATAATGATGCAATGATCGAAATCTTTGCCGATAATGCCCGGCAATTCGATCTGGATAACTATGATCACATCATTTTTAGCTATCACGGTTTGCCACAACGACAGTTGCGCAAGGCCGATGATTTTAATCATTGCTTGCAGGGGGCAGATTGCTGCCAAAGCATAAGTAAGACCAATCAATTTTGCTATTCTGCCCAATGTCATGCCACCACCCGAGCTATTGCTACTAAATTGGAGTTAGCTGCTAGCCAATATACAACAGCCTTTCAAAGCCGTTTAGGACCAGAAGCGTGGGCCAAGCCCTATACAAGTGTGGTTTTGGAAGAAAAGGCGGAAGAAGGAGCTAAGCGAATTCTAGTATTTAGCCCTGCTTTTGTTGCGGATTGCCTGGAAACCATTGTTGAAATTGGTACAGAATATCAGGAGGAGTTTGAGGAGATGGGGGGTGAAAAGGTCGATCTAGTCCCCAGTCTGAACGATGACCCGCGCTGGATTCGTGCAGTGGCGGATTTGATTCGTTCCAGGGCGCCCCAACAAGTAAAAGTTTGATCAATCCATTATCATGGCCAAAGATGAGCGATAAAATTGTCTAAGGGTTTTCGCTCGCACTAGAAAACCTTGAATGGCTTCTATGTCTTTCATTTGTCCTTTCCCATTTTAAATCCCGTTCCCGGGAACTTTTCGCTAGTATTAGTTTGTTGAGCAGATTGTTAGATGAAAATTAATTTTGTATTAATTCGAACTGGCCGTCATTGGTTTGGCGGACATATTTGTTACATTTAAGCAAACCACAGCACATTAGCATGAAAAGTACATTTAAATGGCGAAGGTTGAGTGGCCAGTACCTCGAAAAGCCGGTCCTAGAAGCGGTAGAAGAAGCCATCTTCCGCGAACAAGAAAAAGGACATCGGTTGAAAGTTTGTATTGGTTCCGATTCACAGGTAAAGAGCGGAATCATTGAATTCGCAACGGTGATCGTATTTCTAAGAGAGAAGAAGGGCGGCTTTATGTTTATTAGCAATAGCCGCGTAGACAAGAAAATGAGCCTGCGGGAGCGAATGATCGCAGAAGTGGCTCGTTCCGTAGAGGTGGCTTACGCCTTGTGTGATCTCTTGGATGCCTACGATGTAGAGTTGGAAGTGCATGCCGATATCAACACGGATCCACATTTCCAATCTAATTTAGCACTAAAAGAAGCGATGGGCTACATTTTGGGTATGGGCTTTGTCTTTAAAGCCAAGCCCGATGCTTTTGCTAGCTCATCTTGTGCAGATAAAATGGTATAAATCGTTGGCCTGGCTAGGCTAGGCCAACGTCATCATTTTTCAAGAACTTCATTAACAAAGTTAATGGTGACCCAACCTCCCCTCCCCTAAATTCAAGCCTTTTTTACTACTTCCCAGACCATAGTAGATAGCTATACCAGCCGACTTACACCCTTAATTGGTCGTTCGTCTACCTAAATCCCAATTTCGCAGGAAATTGGTACATTATTGCTATAGAAATT
>JAHQWA010000192.1 GCA_019634045.1 Saprospiraceae bacterium | reverse complement strand
GCGATCAACTCCCGATAATAGAGCTTCCCTTCGGTGCCGAATACGCCATCATCCATCAAGTGATCGGTTTCGGTTTCGTGGGTTTTGAAATGAAGAAACATCCCCTTTTGCTCAGCGTATTGCAGGATTCGCTCCCATTGTTCGAGTTTACTGACATCAAAGCGGGCAGTGTGGAAATGTGTTTTCCAAGCTTCCTTATTCTTTTTGCTATTGGCATATTCCGTGTATGCCGCTTCCTCAGACTTCAGCAGGTAGGGAAAGACATTTCTATCATCCCCATCTATATTGAAGGTAAGGAAGGAAAAAACATTCAGGTTTTCAGAAGCGAGATAGTTAATCGCCCCGAGCAGGTTTTTGCCCTTTTCTCCTTTCCAAACGAAAGAAGCTGCTTCGTCAGTAAAGTCTTTTGCATGCGGGCTCCAGTTCTTCTGTAAGCCAAATACATTAGTCGTAGCGTCAAAATCTTCATACGCAAAGAGATTTTCTGGCGCGTCGACGCCTACTTTGATGAAATAGCGTCCACTTTCTTCATATTGTAGATAGTGTTTACCCACGTAATTCAATCGACCTTGTGCTCGGTTATCGATGCCTTGTTTGTCGCTTTCTTCGACGATGAATTTGCCACTTAGGCCATCCATGAATCCTGCACTTTCGGCTCCAGATGCATCCGTGGCTACGGCAATATCCTTTCCTCGCTTGAAGGCTACCTCATAAGTCCATTCACCCACCTGATCGGGCGTAAATCTAACCATCCACTTATTTCCTGCGGTCGCACTGGTTTCGGCAGCATCCCCATCCACTGCGTAAAAACCTGGGACGACATAGGTCTTTTGGGGGTGTTTGAAGGTAACATCAAGCCGGTAGTTCAAAAATGGATTGTCCTCGTCCATTTCGCTCGTTGCAGGCCCATCGAAGACGAGGGTGATTCGGTGCCATTTCTTTTGTTCCCCTTTCAGTTCAAGCTGAGGAGTGGAAGCGCAAGCCAGAAATCCGGCCATGGCAATTATCCAAATGAAGTGATACATGAGCTTTGCATTGGTTTTTCGCATGTTGTTGGTTGTTTTATCAAGAGGAACGGCTGATGGTAATGCACCTAGTTACGGGCAGTTTCTTTCTGTAGTTTATACAAGTAGAGTTGGCTGGGCGATGGCCATGGTTTTTCTCTAGGTTTATCCCTATTGCGATTGATGGTTTCCCATTTTAGCAGGTAACGAGTCTCTTTTGTACTTGCTTTTCCCAAATCATGACTGGTCCGAACCTGTAAACCCGGGAAATCCCCTTCCACTTGAAGATTCAGCGCAAACTGCTGAGGTTTTAGGACTTTGCCGATGCTATCTAATTCTTCATTCAGCAAGATGACTCCATTGCCATACTTAAGGTGCCAGTAGTCAATTTCGTAATTCCCATCATCCCGTCGCTGAAAATCCCGAATATGTACCTCTTTATTGATACTTCCGTTCCCGGAGAACTCCCAACGGTAGTTCCATTCGGTAAGCTGTTGATATATCCATGTGTTCTCCTCAATATGTGCTGTATACAATTGAATGTTTCCGTCGGCATCGTATTTGTGATAGACAAAAATGGGTTGATCTTGCTCATCCAGGACCAGCTTGGCTGCTAGATTAATAATGCCTCCCTTGGGGGGAATGGGGTCCACTATGAGTAACTTCTTATCAATGGTAGCGGGAAGCTCAAAAGCCTCACCAAAGGCATTATACCAATTCTTTAGATCGGGACTCTTCATGTAAGAAAGATCGTGATTAGTGGAACAGTCTGGGGTGTCTCGCCAGACCCAATACACGTGGTACCATCCATCTTTTCGTATGGTGGGCTGGGTTTGATAGGCATTCATTAAGCCCTGGCCATCCGTCAAAGGGACATCTAGCATTCTGGACCAGCTCTTTTCATCGACAGAATAGGCATTGTAAATTTCATTCCCGTTTCCGCTGCCGCCATCTCGATAGTGATACAGTAAATCTTTCTCCTTGGTCAGCATGAAATGCGGGTAGGTAGTCCTTTTCTCTTCGGTACCCACCATTTCAAAAACCTGTTTGAGGGTAGAAATATCATGGGGCTGCTGACTGCGGAAATAGGTCAGCGGATGGACATGTACATTGCCAGATAAATGGATAAACCCCTCCTTGTCAATCCCAATGGTTAGAAAATTGTGGCTATCCCAACCGAGGACGGTGCTCGTCCCGCCAGCGGTTTCCCTGGAGGTAGCGGGAAGTATGTGTAACTCAAACTGATCCTGGTCTAGGTCCCGCTGACCGACGACCGTATTGCGATTGGCATTGTAATAAGCTATATATTGGCGAGACTCATGCGTATACAAACAAAAGCCAACTGGGTGACCGGCCCAGACGCTGTCGATCTTGATGGTTTGGACAATGGAATCGATGTCGTCGCTTTCATCGATGATGATTCCTGTTTGGACTTGTTGCTGAGTACAGCCCAATAGGAATAGTGCAGTAAATAGATACAGATCTTTTACTTGTTTAAACATTGGATTTCGTTTTGCTTCCTGAACGTTGTTCAAGATAATACAAACCATTGGTCACTCCTATAAGACAGTTAGCTAAATTGGTTTTAAATCATTTTCTCAGGAAGAGGAGCCAATTGAAACCGTAAAATCTCCGGGTTCAACTACAGCTTTCATTTTCTGATTATAAATAGATAGATTATCGGCATTCAGTTTGAAAGAAACGGTAAGTTTCCCCCCGGATTTATTTACACCGTCGATGAATCTATCCTATTTTGCCCAGATTGAAAACATACTTGCTGGCGATCTGCTGTGGAGCGTAGGTTCGATAAAGTAGAGACCATTGAAACCCATCCTGTGGAACTTCATGCCTCCCTTACCCAAACTGCGGAAGGGATTATAGAAGAAAAAATACGCAATGGCCTCAAAGGAGTATTTGAAGCAGTTGAAGTATTGATATAGCAGTTGTGACAGTCCTGCTAGCCCAAAAAATTACCATCTCCGCTAAGCCTATGCTGGCTTACCGACCTCAATCATTTTCCTTCAAGGCATGGATTGGATTGGCAACAGCCGTTCGCCAGGCTTGCAGGCTTATGGTTAGAAAGCATAAGGAGAGTGCAACAATTGTCGCTACTACAAAAAAGCCTATCCCTACCTGTATATGGTAAGAAAACTGTTCCAACCATTGCTGGCTGAAATACCAGCCGAGCGGGATGGCAATCAGTAGCGCTAATGCAATCAGTTGAAATACTTCCTTTGATAATAGTAGGAGTATTTGACTTAAGGAGGCCCCTAGAACTTTACGAATACTGATCTCTTTGGTGCGCTGCGCTGTGATATAGGTAGAAAGACCGAATAAGCCCAGGCAAGCCAGAATGATGGCAACCATGGCGAATAAGCTGAAGACAGAGCGCATATTCTCTTCAGCCTCGTATTGCTGTACCAGAAGCTCATCCAAATAGATGGGATCGAAAGGACTATTGGGGAGGTTTTCTTTCCAGGTTTCTTGCAGTTGATCAAGCGCTGCCAAGGAGTGATTGCGGCTTACTTTCAATCCCATAAAGTGGAATCGGGCAGGCTGAATATCCATCACCATGGGGTCCACCTGGTAATGCAGCGATCTAAAATGAAAATCTTTGGTCACTCCAAGGATGGGGCCGCTTCGTTCGTATACCCCATTCCCCCCTCTCGTTCCATAAGTGATACGTTTGCCAATGGCCTCTTCCGGGCTGGACAAGCCTAGCTGCCTTACCGCGGTTTCATTGATCAGGAATGCACTGGTGTCGGTGCTGTGTTCTTGATTAAACGACCGACCTGCAACCAGGTCGACGCCATAGGTCTCGGCAAAATCCCAGTCTACATGGAGGCGTCCCATGGTTTGCGCTTCATCGACCGTTGGGATATCATCGAATCTGTAAGAGCCGAAATAGGGTTGGTCTCCAACTAGCCGATGCGAAGCCAAGCTAGTCTCCTGAACAAGATCCAATCGATTCAATTCCTCCTTCAAAGACTCCATACGCTCACTGGTAAATTCATCTGGAATGTTCATGCTTAAGATCATGACTTGATCCCGCGAAAAACCTGGGTCCTTTTTCAACAAGAAATTGAACTGTGATTGAATCACCAACGTCCCCACAATCAATAAAGTACAAACGGCAAATTGGAAGAGGATCAGTAGTTGGCGAAGGTTGATGCGGTTTCGTCTACGATTAATTTCCTGCTTCAAGGCGCGCATGGGCTTAATGCTGGACAGATAGAAGGCGGGATAAGCTGCTGCAACTAGTGCAATGATGGCCCCACCAAACACTAGAATAGTCAGGTAATAAAAAGTCATACTGCTCCCCCAAAACTGCACCACCTTATTGGACAATTGATTGAAGGAAGGCAAGAGCCAAAAGATCAAGCCTAGGGCCAGACCAAGTGCCATCAGCATCTGTACCAGTGATTCGGTTAAGAATTGACCAATCAATCCTTTTTTTGCGCTACCCAGTACCTTTCGCACGCCGATCTCTTTGGCCCGATTGATGGCGCTGGCCGTCGTCATATTGATGTAGTTGGCACAGGCGACAAGGAGAATCAAGAGCGCAATACCTCCGAAGAGATAGAGCAAGCGAATATTTCCCCCCGCTTCCAATTCATCTCGTCTATTTGAGTGCAGGTGCAGCTTATTCAATGGCTGGATCACAGCCTGGAAGCGTTCTGCCTCTTCGTTTGCCATATGCTGCTGGAGGAAGGTGGGAAACTTGGCCGCCAAATCCGTTTGGTCGGCTGGTGTATTCAAGAGGAAGTAGGAATAATAGTACAATACGCTCCAATTGTCGATGATATCCCAAAAGTGATACAAGGAGCTAAAGCTAGCCAGGAAATCTGCTTTGAAATGAGAATGTTGAGGGATATCCTCCATCACTCCCGTAATGGTCAAATTGCGATTGCCTTCATAGGAGATGACCTTGCCGATGGGATCCTTATCTCCGAAATATTTCTTGGCAGCAGAAGCACTAATTACGACCGTATGGGGTGCTTGCAGGGCTGTTTTAGGGTCTCCTTTGATTAAGGGGAAAGAAAAGATGTCAAATACCGAAGAATCTGCCCAGACAAAATCTCTTTCATAGAAACTCTGCATGGTTTCCTGCTCTTGTATCATCACATCTAGCCGATATCGCATAAACCTAGAAAAAGCCTTGATCTCTGGGAATTCTTCCTTTAAAGCTGGCGCCCAAGGCGCGCCCGAGAAGGCGGTAGAAACCCATTCCCCAGTGCTTCGCTGCACATCCGTACTCAAACGGACGATCTGATCCTTGTTTTCATGAAACTGATCAAAGGCAAGCTCATCCTGAATGTATAGGAACAAGAAAAGGCAACAGCTGATACCTACTGCAAACCCGCTGATGTTGATGAAGGATAGAGTTTTGCGGCGCGCCAAATTGCGAAAGGCTACACGAAGGTGATTGATAAACATGTCGAGTGATGGATTAGGTTTGGGTTTGCGCCAGGCGAATGGGCGTAGAAAGCCGATGGCGTCAAATAGATAGTACCCTTTAGCTTGGAACGCTCCTTGTTTTTCTAAACGCCCCTGAAATAATTCCTCCAGGTCTCCTAGAATGCCTTCTAACAGCTCAGGCCGGCAAAATCGAGCCAACAATCGGTTGACCCATTCAGGAGGATTATGTTTTGGTTCGTTGCTTCTCATGGTCATCGGGTGGATGAAAATGGTACGTTTTAACAGTCAATAGCGTCTCAATGTACTATTTCTTTCGTAAATGTCGAAATAAATATGGAAAGGTGTATCTCAAACGGTCTTAGCAGGTGATGTAAACAAAAGTGGGCTTGACCTCGTCGAGATCAAGCCCACCCTAAAGACTAACAAGATTTGATATTATTTTTTATTTCTCTTTGGTCAAGGTCAGCTCCCCGCGATCACTACTCAACACGATCGTGTTCTCATCCACCACTACCCCATTCTGTGCGATGGTAAACTGTCCAAAACTTACTTCGAAGGAGAATTTATTTCCTTCCAATTTGGTATTGCTCAGGTCCGTGCCGCCAAAAGGGGTTTTAACCGAACCACTTAGCTTCTTGTCTTCAATTTTAAAGGTAAAGGTCTGTACCATTTCTCCCCTTGGGGTTTGCGATACACCTTTCCAGTTTCCGCTAAAGTCTATGGCTTTCTCAGCCGGAGTTGCGGGTTTTGCACTTCCCTTGGACTTACTACTGCTCTGGCTAGTTCTGGATCCAGCGCTACGGCTACCAGAGCTTGCTCCGCTAGGCGCTCCACCGGCACCGCTTTGCATACCGCCCATTCCACCACTGTCTCCACCACCCATCAAGTCATCGTTTCTGACCGAACGAGTCTTTTTACGACTTCTTCGAATGTCCATTTTTCCAATCCGATAGTTGAAGTTAATCCGTATACTTCTATTCAGGAGCAACATATTGCTACTCTGGTTAAAGAAGGCTGAATTCAACTCGGTATTTACATTCCAACCGCGATTCAGGAAATTTTCAGCGGCTAAACCAATGCTCCCCTTCTTGTTCTTGAAATCTTTATTCAATCCAAGGGAATAAGCACCAAAACCACCGCGGCTACCCTGCAGTTGTACTCTTCGGCCACGCATAAAGGCAAATCCCTGTGCTGTCCAACCGTTGCCGAGCTTGTACTGTGACATCAAGCGCCCACCATAGTTCCAACCAGAGTTCTTAGCTGTTTCAGAGGTGCCGTCTGCGCCGGTCACCTGCCCTTCTAGCCAAGCATGTCGGAGATCAAGACCACCATTCATGGTCCACTTATCTGTGAAGTTAATGTTGGCAAACAGATTCATCCCCAACGACCTTTCTCTACCGATGTTTTCATAAGTAGTGATAATGGCTCCTGGAACCGAGTCGATAGGAAAACGTACCTGGTTGATGGCATTATCTGTACTGCGACCGAAAAGCGAAATGTTTAAGTACGTTTTCTTGATGAGCTTACTAAAGCCTAATTCAAGATTGTCTGCTAATTCAGGCCGTAAATTTGGATTCCCTACCTGGATGTCCTGACTATTCTGCACATTGACGTTCGGGTTCAACTGTCTCAACCAAGGACGTTGGATACGTCGATTATAGCCTAGCTTGATAGTGGTGAAATCCTTAAAGGTTTTGGAAAGATTCACACTTGGAACCAGGTTGCTGTAGTTTGGAATGTCGATATTTTCGCCATCTTGTACTGCTTCGATGGAAGTTTGCTCATAACGGACCCCACCTTTCACCGTGTATTTGCCAGGTAAGGATAAGGTGTAAGAAGTATATCCTGCTGCCACGTTCTGATCATAGTCCAAATTACCTGCCGGTCTTCTGAAATCCTGCTCAAATACCCCTTCAACACTAGCAAACTGGTAGGAATAATCACTGTTTACACTCCTGAAAATTCCTTTGGCACCGACTTCAAAAATCTGCTTATCTCCGATTGGGTAGATGTAATCTGTCTGTACCGTTACTTCCTGATTGAGGTTATCGTCAAGGTTTTTAATGCTATTGAGGAAGTTTTCATTTTCATCCAGGTTGTCAGAAATGAAATTACTATTCTGATCGGTACGACTATATAAGGTCGAAATACTGAATTCATGACCAGGACTGAAGATCTTCAAGTAATCTACATTGAAGTCCGTAGATCCAGAGTAACGCTTGCTGTCAATGTTTCTTAGGTTGTATTGCAGCAATTGATCGTCCGCGAAAATATCAGTGGTTTGTAATTCATCTCTGCGGAAGTCACGTATGCCAAAGCGCACGCCTCCCGATAGGAACTGCGTTTTATCAATATCGTAATCAAATCCAATATTATATCTACCAAAGATCCCATTGTCATCCGCCTCAGAAGACTGTCGGGTCAAGCGCGTCCCAGTATCTGTGATGGTCAATTGGTCCATGGTGGTTTCCGCATCATTGTAGAAAGCCCGACCGAATCCACCTAAGGTCATTCCAAACTTACCGGTTCGGAGGCTACCATTGAGGCCCAGGTTAGATCCTCTGAGGCCGATACCAGAGTTAATGTTCAAGTAATACCCCTCCAGGTTATTCTTTTTGGTAATGATATTGATAATCCCACCAGAACCTTCTGCATCATATTTAGCCGAGGGAGAGGTGATCACTTCTACCGTTTTAATGATATCAGCCGGTAGCATCTTCAGAGCATCTGAGACATCCGCTGCGACAATGGTAGAGGGTTTGTTATTGATTAGGACTTGAATATTGGAACTTCCTCGTAGCGATACATTGCCTTCCAGATCTACGGATAGTAAGGGGACTTTGCGCAATACATCTGCGGCGTCACCCCCTTTGGAAAGGTTATCTTGATCTGCGTTGTAGACCATCCGATCTACCTTTTCTTCAATAAGTTGGCGTTCTCCCGTAACCGTTACTTCTTCTAAAGTTGCGGCACCAGTAACCAAACCGATGCGTTTGAGGTTCAGGGTACGCTCTTTTTTGATCTCCACACCTTCGATGGTCTTCTTGTCATAGCCAAGAAAGGACACCTCTAGCTTGTAGGTTCCATCGATTAAGCCAGAGAGCGCAAATTTTCCTTTTTCATCGGTGATCGTTCCATCGATCAGCTCTTCGCCACGATATAGCGAGATGGTGGCGAATTCAATGATATCACCTTTTTCTTCATCTACGATAAAACCTACGATCTTTCCGATGCCCTTGGTTCGGGTGGAGTTTCCTGGGATTTGACTCCAGACTGTATGTGTACAAAACAACAGGGCGAATAAGCAAAACCAATTCTTCATTTTTATTTCGGGTTGGTTGGATGATTTCTCCATCTAATGATTAAATAATTGCCTACTTCGGGTTAGTATTTTTAAACAACTTCTACATTTAGCTGCAAATATCTTGCTTTGCAATGGAAAAATGTTGCTAGATTATATAGGTCCCTAATTACAATCGGCCATTGCCCTAGTTTTATCGGCCATTCCGAATAGTCGAATATTGCAGTGGAGTTATCGCGAATTATGCAGAGATTATCGAATGGCGCTGACGTTTTGTTGACGCCCTGGTACTTTTGCCCTAGTAATCGCTAAATGGATACATGAGATGGGTACTAATACTTTCCCTCACCGGCAAAGGAAGCTGTTGATGCATATTGGGTTTTGGTGTGTTTACGCCTCCTTTTTCTTTTATCGAATAAGCTATTCGAGGGGCGGAGAAGACCCAGACTGGGATCGCATACTTAAAGACGTCTCCTTTCAGGTGATAGCCATGATCGTGATCAGTTATATCAACTACTTCTTCTTTCTTCCGCGATTATTTAAGAATAGAAACCTTGGCCGTTACCTGATTGAATTTATTCCCGTTCTCTTGCTCTTGGCCTATTTGGTCGTACTGGGAAAACGAGCTATTCTAGATGACGATTCCTGGATGCAAAAGGTGGTTTATTCGGATCGGTTCATGATCATCGTCATGTTGAATACCTTCTTCCTGGTCATCTTTGTCGGCTTGCTTCGTTTTGTTGAGAATTGGTTTGAAATGGAGGCGCGAAAGAAGGAATTTGAAAATGAAAAGCTGACCTCTGAATTACGTTTCTTGAAGGCTCAGATCAACCCGCATTTCCTTTTCAATACCTTGAACAACCTATACTACCTAGCCTTCAATCAATCACCGAATACCACGGAAGTCATTGCTAAGCTTTCTACCATGATGCGTTATATGCTATATGATAGCAATCACGCCCGAGTGCCCCTGGATAAGGAAATTGAATACATCGAAAATTACATTAGTCTAGAGAAATTGCGTTTGAATGAAGAAGTGCCTATTACCGTCGAGGTAAAAGGGAATACCGCTGGGGTGACGATCGTTCCCCTAGTTTTAATCACCTTCTTGGAAAATGCCTTTAAGCATGGGGTCAGTAACTCAAGCAAAGGGTCCTGGATCAATGTGACTTTGGATGTACAGCAGGGCATTTGCCATTATACTGTAGCCAATAGTAAAATAGCCGAATCGGGTAAAACGGTAACAGAAAGCTCTGGTATCGGTCTGCAAAATGTAAAGAGACGATTGGATCTCAGTTATCCAGATAGTTATCAGTTGGAGGTCAAGGAAGACGAAAATGCCTATTTTGTGGACCTAAAACTGAATCTGGTATGAAGTTGAGCTGCATCATAGTAGAAGACGAACCGATGGCCCGGGACCTCCTGTCGCAATACATCGATAAGGTTCCCTCTTTAGACTTGCAAGCAGCATTTTCCAATCCATTAGAAGCCTTAGAATATCTTAAGGAGCACGAACCAGACGTTTTATTCCTCGATGTGCAAATGCCCGAAATTACTGGCATTTCCCTATTGAAGATTCTAAAACGCAAGCCCATCGTAATCATGTCAACGGCTTACTCCGAGTATGCGATTGAAGGTTTTGAATTGGATGTCACGGATTACCTCTTGAAGCCTGTCACTTTTGAGCGTTTCTTAAAGGCGGTGGAACGGGCTACCGAAAGAAGACAAGCTAGTTTGGCATTAGAACATAATACTACCCAAGCCCAACCTCAGGCTCCTTTGGATACGACCAACCCTCCTGCCATAGACTTCATTTTTGTAAAGGATGGGGCTAAAATGGTGAAAGTACGAATCAAGGACATTCAGTATATTGAGGGCTTAAAAGACTACGTCCGCATTCACACGCCTAAGGGACGTATAACCACCCTACAAAGACTCAAATCACTGGAAACGCAACTCCCCAACAACGCTTTCTTTCGCGTGCATCACTCCTACATTGTGGCGATCGAATGGATTGACGTCATCCATCGGGATAAACTTGAGATTGACAACCAAACCGTGCCCATCAGCGATACCTACCGCAAAGCGTTTAAAAGCTTCATTGATCATCGTAGCATGGGACGGTCTTGAGTTAGACGAGTTGTCGTTCCATACGCCTTTCTTCTACTTTTTTGCTAAGCAGACTCTATAGTGATAATCGGTTATCCAAAATGCCAACAGATGTAGGCAACAACTGGCCGCTCTAAAGCCATGGTCTAACGGAAATTGTTTAAATTTCTAAAAGGAGTCAGGGTAGATCAATTATTGGTGCTGTTCCATATCGACAAAACGTTAAACCAAAACAAAATGAATAAACTAGCGATCTTATGCCTAGCTTTGTTGCTACTCCTTTCGTGTAGCCCGCAGGAGGAAGGTTTAGTTAAAGTGCAACAATGGGATGTCTTTGAAGTTGAGTTTAAGGGGCCTGCTGGAGGTAGCCCATTTTTTGATGTCCAATTGAGTGCGACATTCATGCTGGGGGAAGAAAAAGTAAAAGTTCCCGGATTTTACGATGGAGAGGGTACCTATCGCATTCGCTTCTCCCCTTCCAAACAAGGGAAATGGACTTATCTTACCAGTAGTAATGATCCTTCGCTCAATGGGCAATCTGGAAACTTTGAATGCACCTTTCCGACCGCTGAAAATCATGGCCCGCTGCACATAATCAATACTTTTCACCTGCAATATGCTGATGGTACCCCTTTTTACTCGGTCGGCACCACCGCCTACCAATGGACGAGCGTCAAGCAAAGCATCCAGGAAAGAACAGTAGCAACATTAGCTGCGTCCCCTTTCAATAAAATTCGGATGTGCGTTTTTCCAAAGAGCTATAAGTATGGCAATGAGACGGAACCTTGGCAGTATCCCTTTCAAAGGGAAAACGGAGAGAATGATTATACTCAACCTAATTTTGACTTCTTCCAGAACTTCGATAAACGTATTCAACAATTATTGGAATTGGGGATCCAGGCAGACGTGATTCTCTTTCACCCCTATGATCAGGAGTGGGGGTATTTTAAAATGGGAGAAGAGATGAATGAACGGTATGTACGCTACATGATTGCCCGCATTTCTGCCTATCGGAATGTTTGGTGGTCACTAGCCAATGAATGGGATGTACCGGATATCAAAGGAGCTATTGACTGGGAAGGCATAGGTACTTTACTCCAAGCGGAAGACCCTCATCAACGTCTTCGAGGCATCCATAACTGGTATAATACGGAAGATCATTTTTATGATCATTCACGTCCGTGGTTGACCCATTCCAGCATTCAATCTGCGCAGTTTTACAATATTCCTCGTTGGCGAGACAGATATCAAAAGCCCGTATTATTTGACGAGATGAGGTATGAAGGTGATGTGCCCAGTGGTTGGGGAAATCTGACGGCTAAAGAAATGGCCAGCTATTTTTGGATGGCCGGTTTAAGTGGTAGTTACCCAACTCATGGTGAAACGTTGCAGAATAATGCCGATGATTCCACTGAGGTGCGATGGTGGGCTAAAGGCGGGACCCTGGTCGGGGAAAGCATTGCGTCGATACGTTACTTCAGGAAAGTGATGGAAGAGGCACCTATGCAAGAGATGTCTCCCCGGCAAGTCATACAAGGAGATTCAACACATCAGAGCAATAACATACATATCCTAGCTAAAGATCAGGAATACTATTTGGCTTATGTTGCTGACTCAGCTCAGACCATTTCCTTGGACCTACCGGGAGAAGCCGACTATCAGTTGGAAATCATCGATACTTGGAATATGGAAGTGCTGGAAAAGAAAACAGTTCCACCTGGAAATTTTGAACACACCACCACTTTCCCGTATGCTGCCATCAGAATTATCGGAACAGGCAGTTTGTAGGTATTGCTGATTCCGTTACTAGGCAAGAAGAAAGTCTATGTATGGTACTTCCATCACCGTCCTATGGCCGTTACGATGTCCCCAGTGGCCATCTTCGCCATAGGCCGTGCCATGATCACTACAAATGAAGCAACACACTGGTCCTTTCGTTTGAATGGCATCCATTAGGATCGGTAGTTGTTGATCCACATATGCTAGAGCTGCTTGGTGAGATTCAAGGGAATCCTCTGTGGCGTTGAGATAGTGACAATTGGGTTGATGAATGGCAGAAACATTGATGTACAAGAAGAAGGGCGAATCATTTGAATCTAACCATTGGGCAGCCAAATTGAACTGATTCTGGGTGGAATACGGATCGGTCACCCCCAATTCTGGTGACCAAAAGCTTTCTTGGAAGAGATCGGGTAATATCCGGCTAAGTGCAGTTTGTTTGTTGAAAAACCCCACGCCACCTACACAAACTGTTTGGTAGCCAATTTTATGGAGGGCAGCAAGGATGTTTGCCTCCTGGAAGCGATAGGTCTGGCTCGTAGTGGATTCACTCCCTTTAAATTCAGCAGCAAAGTGGCGAGGAGTGATCCCTTGACTAATCCTTGTGGGTAAAAAGCCGGTGAAAAAGGCCTGATGAGCTGGGTAAGTAAAGCTTGCTGGCGTATAGCGTTTTTCCCAGCCTGTTTGGGGCAAATACCGAGAGAAATTGGGTAGCTTTCCCGCCAGAAATAAGTCTTGGGCTGCATCGTACCGCAAAGCATCCAGTACCAGGAAGAGAACATTTGCAGATTGGGCCATTTGTTCTTTCATGTTAAATGCCCAATTGATCATACTTCTTTGATTTTGTGTTTCTTGTATGTCGATACTTTCCGTTCCCAGTGCACCAGTTCCAGCTCGTAGGTGGTTTGTTTGTTTACGAAAATATCTTTAAGAAAGTCCCCGAAGGGATTGACTTCTAGCACATAGGGATTCCCTTTTCTATCTACCGCGATATCAATACCTGCATAAAACAGTTTTGGGAACTGATGAGCTGTATCCTGCGCTACTCCCCTGACCCGCTCGATGATGCTCCTACCCCATTCCTTTTCCAGCTTGATCAATGATCCTTTCTCGTTACCGAGACGTAAGTTTGTGATGGGATGCGGGCTATGCCTCGGCTGTACAAAAACGGGCTGCTGATTGATGGTCAATACCCTGAAATCCGTGCTCTTTGTTTGGAATCTTTTCTTGATTATCCATTCTTCCATGTGAAGTTTATTGGGGATCATCTGTTCAATAACCGCCTTAATCGTATCTGCTTCGTGGTACTTTTGTAGTCGCTTGTGATTGAATAACTTCATGTCTCCGCTCTCCTGCTTGACCCCAATAGTTGTTTCCAGCAGCAAGCGTTTTCCATTCTTTCTAAACATCATGACTCCAGAAGCACTGGAGCCGTGTGCGGGTTTCAAAAAAACATGGGGAACGCGTTCCGTCTCCATGATCTCCAATAGTTGTTGGAAACGATTCAAGTGATCGGCGTAGATCTTAGGAATAGGAATTCCCTGATTGGCCAACATCTGTTGGGATTCGGCTTTATGGAAGGCCAACTGGATGGGGGCGGGATGATTCATGACTAGGACTCCAGGCTGTTGCTCCAGGAATGCCTGAATCTGATCAAGAACTTTGCACCAGCCCCGGTACCAATATCGATGATGATAGATTCTTCCCCTTTCGAATACAAGCTGCTCAGCTTGGGGATATCCACCAAGGCTGAGCAACAATTTATAAGTCTCGAAATCTTCCCCTGGAGAGGTAATCCTAAGGGTGGTGGGTTGCTGAATCGTGGGGAAATGGCCTTTCGCCACTTCCTGGTAGCTTACCCACTGCACTGGAACATCCCCTAGAACATTTCGCCATTGTCTGGCCCTTCGTGACTCTTCATCACCAATAATGAGATGTTGCATTACTCTCCTATTTCCACATAGACGTAATCATCATCAGCTCGCCCCTGCTCATCCAAATTGATGTTTTGACCAGCAAACCGCTCCGCCAGTTTAGCCATCCATTCATCGGAAATAAAGTGGTGCCGGCCGTTAATGTACTCCAGTTGTAACAGCGCCTCATTGTCATATAGCGCCTTTGCACCTACATCTGTCATAGTGCCCATTGAAACGTCTAGAATCTTAATGCCCTCAAGTGTGGGTGCACCTTGTAAGGCCTTGGCCATGTCGTCGGCTAGGTAGTAATTTTTAAGACCTAGGTACTTAAGCTTTGGAAATTTGCAGTTCAATATCGGCTTCAGGTGGCTAATCTCGATCGTACAGCCATAGTCCTCCGTACCCAGCCATAATTCCAGATATTCTAGGTTTGGGAGCGCTGATCGATTCAAATCTTCAATTATCTCTTTGCCGAGGCCGCCGGTTTCGATGACGATATGCTTCAGATTTGGGAGTTCGATTTTTCCAAACTTTAGATTATTGCCTCCTTTCACCCCAAAAGATTCTAAGCCAGGGAAGTGCTTCCAGAAGTTCGTGTAGTCGGCTTGTATGATCCAAGAAATTTCTGCTTCTTCGTAGGTCATATCTCCGATAAAGAGGTGCTTGAGTGATTTGAGGCCGTCTTTAATTTCAATCAGCTTATTAAGAATTAAATCGGCACTCTTTTCATAGGCTGCCTCCCACGCACCAATGACTAAGGTGTCAATTTTATCGGCATCGGGTAATTTGACGAGTTTGTCAAGAAGGCTAAAAATGGGTTCCTCGGGATCGTAGGATTCTGTGAACACCTTTATCGCCGTATTCAGATCAAAAGAGGTGCCATCAAACGCTGTGATGGGCTTTCCGGCAAAGATCGTGGGAGTTCTGACGGTGATGAGCTCTCCAGACTCATCTTGATCCATTGGTTTTCCTGGGGCATCTCCACCACTGTCGTTCAAGGTCAGATCTTCCACGGAGGCATCAGGAGCATCTCTCATGACCGCTTCGATGCCGTTATCTCTAGCGGCAACCGAGTTGTACATCTCAGAAATCCCTAAGCCCTCTCCATTCTTGGCGTGAAGTGTAAAATAATATTGATCCGATTTTGAGGTTGCTGATCTATACCTTTCCGTAAGCGCGGCGTTGAATTTGGTTGATTCAATACCATGTTTACAGCCTTGTTTTGAGGTGTAACCTTCGCTGCTTCTTAGGATATTTCTACCGTTTACAGCGAACAAATTGAATCGGAACTCATCAGCAGAGTCCTTGAAAATGGTGAATTTTGGGAAGCTCATTTGCTTAAAATTTGCATGCGGTGAAGTACGCTGCAGATAAATTTATGCAGGTGGATAACCGCTTGGGTTTTCAGATGTTATTGTCTTTTATGGATGAATGATAGTCTATAGGGATTCGCTCTAGAATCCGGTCGGAATAGACCTCCTTAAGTTTCAGTTCCTTTAAATTAATGTAACCAATATAGCAGCGACAAGCAGCATTGGTACAGGGCTGTCTACTCAGCATTTCATCAAGGGATTGCTGGTAGATATTACCGAGCTGTTTCTTAATGAAATGACATCTTGTTACATTTCCGGCTCCGTCAATGGAAATACTAGTTTCACCAGCCGCGCAGCCCTTCCCTCTGGTCTCGTATATGGTATTGTTGAATGAAAAAAGGGGATCGATTCTTTGCAACCAATCCTGCTCTGTGGGTGAATAGTAATTGGGTTGCCTTTTATAAGCATTGACCCATAGGTAGATTGTTGATGGCAAACGGTCTTTTAGTTCCTGGATAAAGTGAAAATTCTCCTTTTTTCCAACTATTCCCACACTGAACGGGATCGAATGTTGAATCAGTAGTTGACACTGATCTAAGAACTTGCTGACCGTTGTTTCGGTGGGATGAAAAGTCGTCCACAAAGCAAGTGTTTTTGGGTTCGCTCCTTTTACCCAAGCAAGATTTCCAGACAGATTGGTTTGAATACTTACCTTCTTCACATTTGGCATCCAACTGAAGCGTTGAAGTGCTTCTTGGTAGTACTTCCGGATGAGTGCTTCCCCCCAGGGGGTAAAGAGGATACTGATATCTCGATTTTGTTGAGCTACCCAGTTTTCGAGATCCAGCAGACATGTTCTATCAAATGCCAGTTCTTTTCTCGTGTTTTTCTTTTTGGCAAAAGGGCAATAGGAACAATCGTAATTGCAACTTTCCAATGGACCGCGATAAAGTATTCTTAGTGCCTTTTTCAATGTTAAAGGAGTTGAAAGGTGTTCATTCGATCGTTTACCTGACTTGAAAAGAGAGCTGGACCTATCCAATCTTCCATTTCTAAACCCGTACGGGAAAGCTGGATGAAATTACTTTCTTTTTCCAAAAAACCTTGGTCGAAAAAGTCTTGTATCACCTCCAGTTCAAAAATGGATTGATTGAACATTTCTCGGAAAGTATGGGTGTTAAGCCGGCCTCCATCAATGAGGGATTTGATCAGGAATCTTCTGATTTTTTCTTCCTCGTTTAAATGTATTCCATAGTTAATCGAGGAGAAATCTTCCTGCTCGGAATAATGTTGAATAATCGACTTAATGGCTTTCCGACTGACGGCGTAGGGACCGCTGTAGTGCACCTTAGTCGTATAAGATCTAGCTCCAGCTCCAATGCCAATCATCCCATGGAGAGTAGCATCATAATTGGAAGGAACAGTTGGAGCAGTTAGGCTTCTAAAGCAGCGCATAGAAACTTGCTCATAGCCATTTGCCAATAAGTATTCCCGTCCTTGTCGATACAAAGAAGGTCGATTTTCATTGGTTGGCTGACTATTTATTTTAGCCAGCCCCGTGAGCGGTCGGGTATAAAGTGGATATAGGAAAATTTCCGTGGGTTGGTAGGCTACCGTACTTTCTAGTGAATATTGCCAGCTCTCCGTCGTTTGGCCATTGATGCCGTAAATCAGGTCGATGTTCACTTCTGGTATAGCGGAGTCGACCAACTGACGGATGGCCATTGCGGCAAGACTGGGCGTTTGTGGCCGTCCAAGTTGCTTCGTTTCCGCTTCAATCCATGATTGAATCCCTATACTGATCCGATTAATACCGTAGGCTTCAATCAGCTTAATCTTATCTGCATTAATGGACTTTGGAGAGGTCTCTATGCTTCCATACTTTTCGTTTGTATCGACCCCTAAAACGTTTTTGAAAATAGAAAGCATATTCGCCAACTGATCGACATTCAAGTAGGTTGGAGTTCCACCGCCGATAGCGTATTCCTCAAATTGGATATTTGGCAAGGCTGCTCTATAGGTAGTGGCTTCCCGCCGCAACGCAGCTAGATAGCTATCTAGTCCTTGTTTTGGATTGGCAATGGTAAAGAGATTACAAAAACCACAACGCATTTCGCAATAAGGAATATGGAGATATGCGAAAAGCTTAGTCTGATTTTCCGTTTGCCAAACCTCTTTTAAGCTTAAAGGTTTATCAAACTCGCGATAGGCTAACTTATGTGGATAACTGTAGGCGTACTGCTGGTAAATATCCATTCCTTTTGTCACGTAGTTTATGTGTAAAAGGAGTATCAGTTGTTGTTACACTTCTTGAAATGAGTACGAAACAAAAGTAAGTATTAAATGGCTAACTTGCCACCCCTAAAATGGGATTTTTTCATCTATTTTCAGATTGCTGTCTAGCAATTTAGGTAGGGAAAGAAGCACAAGGTTTTTCTAGGCTTAACGCTCCCCTATTCTCCTTTAAAAATCGGCTTTCTTTTCTCGAAGAAACTGGCAATTGCTTCTTTGAAATCCTGGGTTCCTAGGAGTCCCAACTGCGCTTCTATTTCTAGGTCTTGGCCTGCCCGTTCCAGGAACTGACCTTCGTCAATGATTTTTTTGCAGAGGCCTACTGCTAGTGGAGGTAATTCTAAAAATTGCTGAGCAAAGCTAGTGGCTTGATTTTGTAATTGATCCACTGGCACTACCCTATTGACCAATCCCATGTGCAAGGCTTGTTCCGCTCTCACCGGCGCACCCAACATCACCATCTCCTTGGTATGGGCGATGCCGATGGTCCGGGTAATGCGCTGTGTACCCATAATCACCCCAATACTTCTCTTTACCTCGGGTAGCTCGAATATCACATTGTCAGCAGCGATCCGAAAATCACAGCAAAGCGCCAGGATCATTCCCCCTCCTATCACCACTCCATGTAGCGCAGCAATGGTAGGCTTTTCCAATGCTTCGAAGGCGTCGAGGAAGGATTGTGCATGCCGCAGGTTTTTTCTGTAGCTCGCCTCCTCCTGACCAATCATATTGCCAATCAGACTAACATCCACGCCGGCTGAGAAGCAATCTCCTGCTCCTTGTACCACCACCACCCAAACACTTGGATTACTACCTAAAATCTCTGTAATCTCACCTAACTCCGTGAGCGTCGTGGTATCAATGCGGTTCTTTTTATTAGGACGGTTGAGGGTTAAGTATGCAATATGCTCCTTGATGTCCAGTAACCAATGATGGTAGGTGTTTTGCATTAGAAAAGGGCTTTTACTGTAAAGTAGTGCGAAAATAGATGCTTCCTAAGCAGTTCGTTTGATCAATACTTATTCAAGATTAATTCCCACCAGGTAAAACCTAGCCTATTGGCTGTCTTATTTTGGATAGTAGTCGCCATACCAAAATTTCCGTTGGACAGTGAGATGATTGGAAAGTATTCGCCCCCGGTAGAGAGCTGATTAGTACCGATCTGGAACCGAGATCGAATATCTAATTTTTGAGCTTCCATAGGATAAACCTCCAAGTTGTCATTTTCAAGCTGTATGACGGCGGCATGATGCCGGATTTTTTCATTGAACCCAGATACCCAAGTGCACAGGATATAATTGTCATTTGATTCCAGGTAAGGGTAGTACAGGGTATCCTGGCTTTGGACTATTGTATGTGTTTTCCAATTGGCACCATGGTCTGTAGAAATTCCCAATTTGAGTTGATGGCCTTCGCTCCAAAGGCTATATAATCTATCCGCTTGATCAAAAGCCAGCGGTTCTACCCATCTTGGGATTCCGGTAAAGTCTTGACTCCAACTTCTATCTCCAGGCAAATTCACATCTTGCCAGCTTTTGCCATTGTCAAGACTCAACCTGAGGAGGTCGACCCCTGCATCCATCTTAATTCCCGAGGCCGATAAGGGAGCCACGCGAACCGCCAACTGTCCATGTTTTCCGCTAGCGAGAAAGCTGGAACCTCCTTTCGGGTAGACTTTGGCTTGGCGTGTCCAGGTCTCTCCTCTGTCTATACTGGTGGAGTGATGGATTCCTTGACCATCATTCCAGATGATATGCATGTCTCCATTTGTAGTTTCTCTGATCCAAGGCCGATCATCATAATCACCACTAGAGATGTTTTGCCATTTCCATGTTTTTCCCTCGTCGCGACTAATACCAAGTGTGATTTGTTCTCCCTTCATAGAAGAGAAATCGAAGCCTGTCAAATCTGTTGGAATGCTGGTGTAAGTCATGCTAAGCAAGTAGATATTACCATCCTTATCGATGAATAGATCAACATCGGAATTGCCCTGGGCTCCATCTGCCGCACTTCCTACCTTCACTTCTTTCCAGTTTTTGCCTTGGTCCTTACTTTCCCACAGTTGTGGACTATCACTATCATTTCTGTAGCCACTCAAAAACAGTGTTCCATTGGGGTGTTCCGCAATCATTGGTTCCCTGGCAAGTGCGGATAGATGATCAATCTTGTTTTTTACTATTAATTCCCGTCGAGTCTGACTTGCAGCTAGCAATGAGTAGAAAGAGATAAGTATAAGAAGCAAGTGCTTTTTCATTTTGGAGTTTTTACTTGAATGAGGAGATTTCCATTACCCTATCTTTTAAAGGTAATACATTTAGGAAAGTTCTAGTATGAACTTCCAGATACCCCTATACATAGCAAAAGGGAGTCAGACCCGCTGGTCCAACTCCCTCTTGATTTTGAGATAGTGTTTGTTGTATGATCGAATTTTAGTTGATCCACGGATCATCCTGAGACAAAGTGAAGATGACATCGAATTTGAAAGCTTCTGAACCAATCTGCTGCTCTAGTAAGCTCTTTTCATTCATGCGAGGCGTAGATCCACGTTGTGGTCTTTCCTGTGTTCCAACTCTCCATTTTACTTCAAACTGATTGTCTGCTGCCTCTCCGATATTGCTGTGGCCGTTTTTGCGCTTGATGATGGTAAAGTCGCGGTTGCTAAGGGCTACAGCTCCATTGTCT
>JAHQWA010000191.1 GCA_019634045.1 Saprospiraceae bacterium | reverse complement strand
TCGGCACTTGAAAGCTGGGGTTTACCACTTTTGGCGCAATGAAAAGCAGGTTCAAGTACAGATGGTAGACCTTAGACAACAACAAATGGAGGTTTCTGGACAGGAGATCCTGACCAAAGATAAAGCTAGTATTCGAGTAAACTTCTTCGTGCAGTACCAAGTTACAGATGCTGAAAGAGCTTTACTTAAAAACAAAGATTACGAACGTCAGTTCTACATTTTTATCCAATTGGCTTTGCGAGAATATGTTGGTACGCTGAGTTTGGATGAATTACTACTTAGAAAGGAAGAACTGGAGGCTTTTGTCTTGGCCCATACCCAAAAGGGAAGCAAAGACTTAGGTTTGAAAGTGCTTCAGGCTGGTCTGCGAGACATTATCCTACCAGGTGATGTCCGAGAGATCATGAATCAGGTATTAATCGCCCAAAAGCAAGCTCAGGCCAACATTATTACTCGACGTGAGGAAACGGCCTCGACTCGAAGCTTGCTGAACACCGCCAAATTATTGGAAGAAAACGCTATGCTATTGAAACTGAAAGAAATGGAATACGTAGAAAAAATTGCAGAAAAGATCAATAGCATTTCTCTTTCCGGCGGCGCTCAGGTCGTTGAACAACTGAGAGAAATATTTATAAAGACAGAATAATGAGTGTTTAATCCCCCCAGCTTTCCGGCATATACCGAAAAGTTGGGGTTTTCGTTGGAGCTACACCTCATCTTATTGATCTCCAAAAGCTACACCCGTTGCTCGCGCTACGTGCACCAAGTAATGATCCTTAGAAACAAAGTTGTATTCGGCGATGGCGTCTTTGATCGGGACGCTTGTAATTTCATTATTCGTAAAAGACACCATCTTACCAAAATCACTTTCCGCGACCAGTTCAAAAGCCTTTACGCCCATCGCAGTAGCCAGGATTCGATCAAAGGCAGCTGGCGTTCCTCCCCTTTGAATGTGTCCTAAAATGGTGGACCTCACCTGAACCTTCGGCATAGCCGGATGTTGTTCCAAGTCATACCGTAACGCATTGCACACCCCACCTAATTTGAGGTGTTCATCTTTCGCATTTGCCGCTGCTCTTCCCACTACGGTTCCGCCAATGGGCTTTGCACCTTCCGCAATGACGATATTGACAAATCCTCTGCCCTTATTGAAGCGTTTTTTAATGCGCTTCACAATCAGGTCTAGGTCGTAGGGAATCTCAGGAAGCAAGCAGATCTCTGCTCCACCAGCCACTGCTGTATGCAAAGCAATCCATCCGGCATCCCGTCCCATGACCTCCATGATCATGACTCGATGGTGACTCTCAGCAGTAGTGACTAGTTTATCAAAACAATCTGTAGCAATCTGGACAGCCGTAGTGAACCCGAAGGTGAGATCTGTGGCAGAAAGGTCATTATCAATGGTTTTGGGAACCCCGATTACATTGAGTCCATTCTTATAGAGTGCTTGAGAAATAGCTTGACTACCATCCCCTCCGATATTGATCAAGGCATCAAAGCCTAAATCTTTAATCTTTTGCGCTAACTCGGGGGTACGGTCAATCCGCTTGATCGTACCATCCGCTTGTTCAACGGGATACGAAAGGGGGTTAGCCGTATTGCTGGTCTTGAGAATGGTCCCGCCCTTAACATGAATACCCGCTACTCGTTTCTTCGTCAACTTTACGATGTCTGGGGGATCTGAATCTAAACCATTTAAGGCTTCTAAACATCCCCAAACTTCCCATTCCTTCGATTTTTTCGCGGCCTTGTATATACCTCTAATCACAGCGTTTAATCCGGGGCAATCCCCTCCGCCTGTACTAACTAGAATTTTCTTCATGAGTGCTTAACATTGGTCTTAAACAAAAACATCTAGCGAGCAAGTTATATGACCAAGAGTCATCCTGGATAAATATCAGATACGCTCTTGCAAAGTGCTTCTCTCTAAATGAAGCAGGCAAGATAACTTTAAATACCAATGAAAGCAAAGGAAAGCTAGGTATGATAACAATAAGTTAATCCTAGTCTATCAGGCGATTACCACCCCCAGGTTCCCAATCCACCTTTGAACGGACCAACAATATCCTTGGTAATCCATCCCCCGTAAAAATCCCCTTCCTGAGCTACCGCTAATTCTCCATCCACATAACAGGCTTCCACTCGAGAAGGATAGAAGGCGAGATAGTCTTGAATGGAATGAAAAGCAGCAGTTGGCTCCGGATAGCTCCAGGCAAGTACTTCTTGCCCCTCCCGAGTTTGCCAATAGTTAGCCATGCCCTTGAATTCGCAAAAGGAGCTTTGGCGGACAACTTTCTCCAATTTATCCATCTGGATAGCGGTTGGCGGGAAGTAGTAGACTGGCGGGTGACTCGTCTCCAAGACGCGATAACCCGCATTCGTTTCTGCTAGGACTCGTCCCTTCCAAATAACTTTCAGGTGTTTCTTTACGGGTTCTAGCCTCGGGGGACGCGGGTAGTCCCAGACACTTTCTTGACCTTTTTTGGGTTTGATTCTTTTGCGCATGTAAGCCTAACAGTTCATGATCCATTTGGTTCTTTCTAGCTGATTCAGTGCATGAACTGATTTAAACGAAGGAATTGCAGGCAGAAATACGAATAGTCAGTCCGATATCGTTAATCAACGGTATCAACAAAACTAAACCCAACTTTAATGAAATTCAACCTCATTATAAGCATCCTGCTTATTGCCTTGTTCAGCTACCAATGCAATACCAAGCAAGCGCAAGCAAAAGAATCTGTACAGATCAACGGGCTTATTACCCCAGCTAACAGCAAGAACTTATTCTTGCTGAGTTCGACTGGAGACACCTTAAAATCAATCGATGTAAGTCCGGACAGCACTTTTGCGGCCAAACTAGAGCAGCTAGAAGAAGGGTATTTTTCGTTAATACAAGGAGAAGCAAAGATTCATCTATATTTATGCCCTGGGGATCAATTACATGTCCAAATAGCAGAGGACACCCTGCTATTCACGGGTGAAGGAGCAGCCCGAAATAATTATTTAAAAAGCAAGTATTCTTCTGAGTTTGACTGGTACTCCAACTATTATGAAACCGAACAGACCAGTGACCTTACGGCCTATTTTCGGGACCATTATGTCAAGAAATTAAAACAGAAGTTAGCAACATTAAGTGATGAATCTCAGTTTGTTTTACGTGAAGGTTTCGAGCTGGACTATGCCTTCGCCAATCAATTATTGACTAATCAAATTAGTATAGAGACCGGTTCCCAGTCTGATAAAACACTGCTGAAAGATTTAGCTTGGGCCAAGTCGATTAGTACCGATAATGCTCCGGCCTTAAATAGGAGCAAAAACTACATCTCCTTAGTGGCAAAGATTCTGATTTCACAGCTTGAACCCAGCGAGTCCGTGTTAAGTTCTTACTATGATAAAATAACCCACCCCCATCTAAAAACGTACTTCCTGACTAGCTTGATCACCCCACTATATAAAGAATTACAATATGGAGAGGACGACTTTAATAAGGCCATTACCGTTGAGTCTTTTGTAACAAAAAAACAAGCTAGGGATAGTATAGGTGCTTACCTCTTTAATCTTTATCATAAATTCCAGGAAGCAGAAGGCAAAACAGCCTCTTTTTCATATGAAGATGTCAATGGAAATAAGGTTTCCTTGGCGGACTTTCGAGGAAAATATGTATACATTGATTTTTGGGCCACCTGGTGTGTAAATTGCATCAAAGAGTTTCCTCATTTAGAAACCCTAGAAGAAGAATTTAAAGGAGAAGAAGTAGCCTTTATTGGCATCAGCATTGACAAGCAGACTCATAAGGATAAGTGGAAAAAAATGGTTGCTGCCAAAGGTCTATCCAATACCCAGTTGTTTTCTCCTGTGCAAGGATACCCGGAAAAAGATACTATCACGGATCCATTTTCGAAGCTTATTTATCTCAATTCGTACTACCTTGGCATACCACACTATGCCCTAATTGATCCAGCGGGAAAAATCGTTGATGCCTTTTCCTATAGACCTTCAAATAAAAAGACCGAGGAATATCTTTCCGAACTATTAGGGCAGCAAACTTCCAATTGACCACAGCAGGATAGGGGTTTATAGCATTGATTGTGTTATATTTTCGGCAGAATGGAGGCAAGGCAGGATCGAGAAACATCTTCTACAGCTTGAAGTTTCAGTTCGCCTACCCTCCGCAGATTGCAAAATGTCGGATATTGACATGAAATAACAACTCCAGCAAAACACCTTGTATGTCAGATACAACCCTAAAGAAAACCCTAGGTCCCCTGATGTTGTGGGGGCTAGGTGTCGGATACGTGATTTCCGGAATGTATTTCGGCTGGAACCTAGGCCTTGAAAAGGGCGGTACATTGGGGCTAGCGGTAGCGACCTTCTTCATTATTATCATGTACCTCGCCTTTACCTTTAGTTATACAGAATTGGCTTGTGCCATCCCCAAGGCGGGAGGGGCCTTTGCCTATGCTATGCGGGGTTTGGGTAAAGATCTCGGTTTTTTGGGCGGGATGGCGCAGAACATTGAGTTTATCTTCGCTCCGCCGGCCATTGCTTTTGCCATTGGTGCATACCTGAACATCTTTATGCCCGCTATTCCGGTCATCTGGATCGCGATCATCGCTTACGTAATATTTACCGCTCTAAATATTTACGGCGTCAAAGCAGCGGCATCTTTTGAGTTGATCATAACGATTGTGGCAGTAGTGGAACTATTGATTTTTGCTGGCTCGGCGCTTCCGTCTTTCGAATACGAAAACTTAACCCGAAATCCATTACCCAATGGCTGGGGAGGAGCCTTTGCCGCCATTCCTTTCGCCATCTGGTTCTTCTTGGCGATTGAAGGAGTAGCCAATGTGGCGGAGGAGACCATCAACCCACAACGGAATGTGCTAATTGGATTTGGTAGTGCCATTCTGACCTTGGTAGCTCTTTGTCTACTGACTTTTACGGCTTCAGTGGGTGTAGGCGGCTGGGAAGCTATTGTCTATCCCGAGCCGGGCGCTGAAGCCTCTGACTCTCCCCTACCCTTAGCCCTAAGTGTGGCACTGGGGCAGGGGCACTTGATGTATAAGGCCGTCACCTTCATTGGCCTATTTGGTTTGGTCGCCTCCTTTCATGGGATCATTCTGGCCGCTGGCCGCGCCACTTTTGAGTTTGGGCGGGTGGGCTTTGCGCCGAAGCAGCTGGGGCGAGTGCACAAGCGTTTCCAAACGCCTGCCACTGCTTTGGTGATTAATATGTTGATTGGCATTGTGGCGCTATTTACGGGCAAGACTGGGGAGATTATTACGATCGCTTGTTTTGGTGCACTATCGCTCTACATCATCTCAATGATATCTTTATTGGTCCTGCGGCGAAAAGAACCCGATTTGGAGCGCCCTTTTAAAGTCCCGCTTTACCCGCTTGCTCCCATTGTAGCGCTCGTCATTGCTACGGTAGCTTTGCTAGCCATCAGTATTTATAATCCCATGCTAGCCGTTATTTATTTTGGTATTTTGCTTTTATCCTATATTGCTTTCAAGATCTTCAATACTGTATCTGTATGACCATAAAGGGAATGCTTAGCCTCGAACAATTACAGGCTCATATTCAGGACGAAACAATAGAGACCATCATAGTTGCTTTTACTGACCATTACGGTCGTTTAGTCGGTAAACGTTTTGATGGGGACTTCTTTTTAGAGTCTATTGCTAAGGATGGCACGCATGGCTGTGATTACTTGCTGACTACAGACATGGAAATGGAGCCCATTCCTGGCTACGACTTTGCCAATTGGGAGTTGGGCTACGGAGATTTTCACCTGGTTCCGGATCTAAACACCTTGCGAGTAGCCAGTTGGCTGGACAAGACCGCTATGATTCTCTGTCATCTCGAAAATGACAAGACACATGTACCGATAGCCGAAGCACCCCGTTCCATGCTCCGGCAGCAAGTTGAAAAAGCAAAATCCTTGGGCTTCACCACCGCTGCCGCTTCGGAGCTGGAGTATTATCTATTTGAAAACAGCTACCGTGGCGCCTTTGAGCAGCACTACCATGACCTGCAACCTGCTGGTTGGTACCTAGAAGACTACCATATCATGCAGGGTTCTAGAACGGAGAAATTCACAGCCGCCGCGCGAAGGCACCTCAAGTATTCTGGAGTACCTGTCGAAAACTCGAAGGGAGAGTGGGGCCTGGGGCAACACGAACTCAACGTTCGCTATGCCGAGATCATGGAAATGGCGGATCGCCATGTAGTCTATAAGCAGTGCTTGAAAGAACTGGCCGATCAGATGGGGCTTTCGGTGACCTTTATGGCTAAGTACCATGAAGAAAGAGCCGGTTCCAGCTGTCATATCCATATCAGTCTATGGAAAGATGGAGAAAATGCCTTTGCGGGAGACAAGCCCTTCGGGCCCGTACAAGGATCAGATATCTTCCGGTGGTTCTTGGGTGGATGGATGGCTCATGTACCCGATGTCATGCCTTTTTATGCCCCCACCGTAAATGCCTACAAACGCTATGTAGACGGCTCTTGGGCCCCTACCCGGCTAGCGTGGAGTTACGATAATCGTACGGCTGGGTTTAGAGTGGTAGGACGCGGGCCAAGTTTGCGCATTGAATGCCGTATTCCCGGGGCAGATTGCAATCCTTACCTCGCATTTGCCGCAGCGCTCGCCTCTGGCTTAGACGGTATTGAAAACCAAATTGAGCCGCCTGAAATTTTCGAAGGGGATATCTATGAAGCTAAGGATCTAGATCGAGTGCCCTATACCCTAGGAGAGGCTATAGAACAGTTTAAGCAAAGTAAATTCGCGAAAGCAGCCTTCGGCGAAGCCGTAGTAAAGCATTATACCCACTTCTTTGAAACAGAACAGAAAGCTTATAACGCAGCTGTTACGGATTGGGAGCGGAAGCGGTATTTTGAGCGGATTTAAAAAACGGTTTGGCAATCACCATCTTGGTCCTTTAGTACGCCTGCCTTTATTTCAAATCTAATTCCGACGAACTGCAAAATAAATGGATGAATGGCATACGGCCAGCTGATCCACTTATTTGACCATTCAGCATAAAACCCTGTCTTCAGCATGTATTTACCTTCTTCTTTGTATCAGCAAAGGGAGAATGTCGTGATGCTGGAAAAAACAAGCGTCTGTCCAATCACTTTTCATTTATTGCCCACATTCCTCTCTTCTGTCCATTAGACTTACATCAAACTTCAAGATTTGGTTACGATCTTAACTTAAGTGAATGCATCTGCTTTCACCTGCCTCTAATTTTGTCTTAACCAAACCGTAGAAAACTATGAAAACAAATATTCTTCTCTTGGTACTAGGCTTATTAGCCTTCACCGCCAAGGCACAAACCAAGGCGCTTACACCTAAACATTGTGCCCAACAGTATATGAGCTGGAAGAATGGCTCGAGAGGAGGTAAGCCAGATGATCTCTTCCACCGCCAGTTCGAACTACACTGGATGGAAGGAGATGAATGGCACAAAAAGAATGGTCGGGATTACATCCAGAAGATACAGGCCGGCCATTTCTTGGATCGCCAACAGGAGATCCTCTCTCTTCACACCGAAAAAAAGACGGCGCTGGTCAGGCTTCGAGAAACATTCCCCTCGGATGGACTGGTTGCTACCGAAACACTAAAACTAGAAAGGCACAAAGGACACTGGCAGATCACTGAAATACTCATCATCTATCATACCATTGAGCATTTTACTACTGAAACTCATTTCACCCAAAACTGAGAACAAGCAATGAAAACGCCCATTATTTTGTTACTAATACTATACCCTTGGCTAGGGTATTCCTCGCCATCTAAAGTTTCCCTACAACTCCAAGCAGATTACGAAGAACTGGCGAGCTTCACCTCAAAGATCAAACACTACAAGCTTGATCCCATAACCTTTGAGAAACGATTTTGGCAAGGTTTAGAAAAAGCAACCAAATACTTTAGGGAAGATGTTCTTCAAAACCCCAATGCTAAAAGAGAGCTTGCTAGCCCGTTCCATCTCCGCTTTCCTATGGTTCACGAGGTAGAGCGGAAGAGTCTATCCATTACTCAATTAGCAGATGGTATCGCAGCTTTGGAGCGATTCACTGGCCCATGGTATGGTCTATGGGAAGATATGAAGGTAAAACATCTGTGGCTTCCTGTCCGGCGGAGCAAGCATCCCTTACAAGGAGATTTCCAACTCCTCGCCTTTCAATCTGCTTTTACCGGCGATGGTATTGGCTGGAACTTCCTTGTATGCCATGAAGGAGAAGTCCACATGTTGGGCCATGTGTATCACTATGACTCTGATGGGCACTTAAGCACTCAAACCCCGCACTACGCCTATTTAGATCAAGCCCGGCAGATTACCTGGATCACAGCGGACCACATATTTTTTGAAACCGTTTGCCATGATGACCATGGACTTTCTGGCAAACATTATGTCATTACCGGCGAAAGCTATGATCAGTCCACCAATGTACCGCATGCTACCAATCGTTTTCAGGCTATTTATCTAGCAAAAGATCAATTGTTACCCCGGTTTCAATCTTTCCCACAGCGGGCCGAACAAGCTAAATTGGCCTTCAAAATGCTGAGTGGTTTGAAGGGACTTTGGGCTGCGGCGGTCCGATAAAGCAAATGCAAATACTCCCTCTCTGAGGAAGCATGATTTTCAGACTAAATGCGTAATTTTGGCCAGGCCTCGTGATCTTCTTACGAAGTTGGCCGAGGGCAAATCTTATTTATATTATAGAGTTCTTAGACAAATCCCCTGTTTGAAGCACTCAAAAATGAAAGGCAAGGCTTCACCGACAGAATTCGCCAGTATCGCCTCACCTCCCATTTTGAGCTAGTCCATGGGATTTGTCTAAGAAAGATTAAAGACCCATCCAATGCGTTTAGAAAATAAAGTAGCACTGATCACCGGTGCCAGCAATGGCATCGGAAAGGCCAGTGCTTTATTATTTGCCCAAGAAGGGGCAAAGGTCATTGTGGCGGACATCAATGATCCAGCGGGAGAGGCAACGGTAGCAGAGATCAAAGCAGGCGGCGGACAAGCCGCCTTTTTTCATGCAGATGTATCCAAGGCAACGGATTGTGAAGCAATGGTGAAATTTGCTGAAGACACCTTTGGAGCGCTACACATACTATTCAATAATGCTGGCATCATGCATGGTGATGACGGAGATGCTACTTCCACTGCTGAGGATATCTTCGATCTCACCTTTGCCATCAATGTTAAAGGCGTTTTCTTCGGCTGCAAATATGGCATACCTGCCATCCAAAGAGCGGGTGGAGGTTCCATCATAAACACTGCCTCATTTGTCGCCCACTTAGGAGCTGCCACGCCGCAATTGGCCTATACGGCCAGTAAGGGTGCGGTGCTATCCATGAGTCGAGAATTGGCGGTCATCCATGCCCGAGAAAACATCAGGGTCAATGCCTTGTCTCCCGGGCCCCTCCGGACAGAGCTTTTGATGAATTTCTTGAATACAGAAGAGAAGAAGCAACGGCGGTTAGTCCATGTGCCCATGGGTAGGTTTGGAGAAGCAGCGGAGATGGCCAAAGCGGCTCTGTTTCTTGCTTCAGACGACTCTTCTTACATGACCGGTTCAGAATTTTTGGTGGATGGCGGAATTACGGCGGCTTATGTCACGCCGGAGTAGGGTTTAGGTTTAATGGAAGGTGCGAGTTTGGAAAAGTAAAGAGGTATTGGATTGATGTATGTTTTGAGAAAATGAGAGAAAATGCAGACTAAAATTACGACGATTAGTCCGATCGATGGTAGTGTATATGTGGAAAGGGAATTAGCCAGTGGCCCCATGATAGAGCAGGCACTGGACAAAGCGGAGCAAGCGAGAAAGATATGGCGGTCTACCTCCTTGTCAGAACGAATCGAGCTCTTGAATAAAGCCTTGGGCTACTTGGTGGATCAGGCCGATGAAATTGGGCAAGAATTGACTTATCAAATGGGGCGACCGATTCGTTATACCCCATTCGAGATCAAAGGTGGATTCCAGGAACGGGCAAAGTACATGACCAAAATCGCTCCTGAAGTCCTAGCTGATATCGAGTTGGAAAATTCAGGAGAGTTCCAGCGTTTTATTCGAAAAGAGCCGATCGGCACGGTCCTCGTCTTGGCGCCCTGGAATTACCCCTACCTCACCTCTGTCAATGTAATCTGGCCGGCTCTTCTCACTGGGAATACGGTATTGCTTAAACATGCCGAACAAACCCCGCTGTGTGCGGAGCGCTATGCAGAGGCTTTTGCTGCTGCCGGACTACCTGAAGGTGTTTTCCAATTCCTACATCTTTCTCATGAGCAAGTGGCGCATGTCATCGCTGATAGAAGGATCAGCTATGTGGCCTTTACAGGATCGGTGAATGGAGGGAAGGCTATTCAACAGGCAGTCGGTAATCGCTTTATTACAGCTGGCTTGGAATTGGGAGGGAAGGATCCAGCCTACGTGCGAGAAGATGCCAACCTAGAGCAGGCGATCGAAAACCTAGTAGATGGTGCCTTTTTTAATTCTGGTCAATCCTGCTGCGGGGTGGAGCGGATATACGTACACGAATCCCATTTCAAGAGGTTTGTAGAAGGGGCGGTAGAACTAACTAAAACGTATGTTTTGGACAACCCTTTGCTACCAGAAACTACGCTAGGCCCCATGGTCAGACAAAGCGCCGCAGCCTTTGCACAGCAGCAAATCGAACGGGCGGTCAAGAAAGGAGCCAAACCACTAGTTGATCCCAGATTCTTTGTTCACCATCAACCCGATACGCCCTATATGGCACCGCAGATCCTAATTGATGTAGATCATAAAATGGATGTTATGCGTACGGAGAGTTTTGCGCCAGTTGTCGGCATTATGCCTGTTAAGGGTGATGCTGAAGCCATTCAACTCATGAACGATAGTCCCTATGGCCTAACAGCTTCCGTATGGACTCAAGATGTGGAACAGGCTATTCAGATTGGAGATCAATTGGAAACCGGGACCTGTTTTATGAATCGTTGTGATTACCTCGACCCAGCCCTAGCCTGGACTGGCGTGAAACATTCGGGCAAGGGTTACACCCTATCCAGTCTCGGTTTCGGCGCCTTGACACAAAGCAAATCCTTTCACCTTAGACTCCCTAAATCATGAAGGTAGGTTTATTATTATGCGACCATGTGCGCACTGCATATCTAGATGAGTTCGGTGATTACCCACCGATGTTTGCAGCAGCTTGGCCAAGTTTTGATTTTGAGGTTTTTGCCGTCTGCGACGGGGAATTTCCAGCCTCAATCCGTGATTGCAACGCTTACTTAGCTTCTGGTTCTCGCTATTCTGTGTATGAAAAGAAGGATTGGATCGCAGAACTAAAGACCTTTGTTCAGGAAGTAGCCGCTAAAGAATTACCCTACCTGGGGGTATGCTTCGGTCATCAACTGCTAGCTGAGGCCTTAGGTGGAGCAGTAAAAAAGGTGGAAAGCGGCTGGTGCGTGGGAACGCATAGCTTCGAAATGAAGGAGCAAGAGGATTGGATGAACCCATATCAAAGCAGCCTCAATTTATTGATGATGTGCCAAGACCAAGTACAGGTACTCCCATCAGACAGTAAAGTTCTAGCGAGTGCACCAACTTGCCCAGTAGGCATGTTTCAAGTGGGAGATCGGATGCTAGGGGTGCAAGCACATCCAGAATTTAGCAAAGCCTATGATCAGGTATTAATGGAAACCCGAGTCGAGAGAATGGG
>JAHQWA010000190.1 GCA_019634045.1 Saprospiraceae bacterium | reverse complement strand
TCCAAGCGTTGGGCTGGTAGGAGGGTCATCTTTCGTAGGGCTTCTTGCAGAGGAATTACTTGCTCTTCGCGGACATATTTGCCCAGGACACGGGAGAAAGTACCAGCTGTCCTAGGGTGGGCCTTGGGGGCATAAGGCATGCCGTCGGAACCGATGGAAGTGATGGGAGAGGCAATTCCTTTTTTGATCCACTCGGGCTTCATCATGTGGATGATCACTACACCTCCTTGTTTTCGATACTGCTTGAAAGTCGTTTCTGTTAGTCGTTCGCCGGTAGCTTCCCATTGGATATCTTCGTAGGAGATACCCAGCTTCTCTCGCCAGCCTTCGTCGAAGATCGAGGATTGAAGATAGGTGGATGCTGCGGTATATGGATAGACCTCGGTGGTAATGTCTAGGCCACGTGCTTGAGCGGCAGCTACCATGTCTAAGGTCACTTGTATCTCAGCTAGAGAAAGGCTATTGGCGTGCACAATATGAAGGGGAGCACCACTGGCACTGGCATTTGCGATAGCTTCCTGTATACCTGGCAACCCAAATCCTCGGGTGTGTGAGAAGACGGGAGCTTGGAAAGCAGCAGCAAATTCGTATACCCGGAATATCTCTCCATGCGTAGACCCCGGGTAATAGCCAACGGGGACCCCTACCCCTAGCGCGCCACCCATCAATTCTTTCTTGAGCAGTCCTTTCATCCGGTCGATATCTGCATCGGTCAAGGCCTGGTAGGCGGCGCGTCTGAGGTTGACCATGAGTTTGGGTAATTTGGGACTCATATAGCCTTCCTCAGCAAGTATTTTTTCTGCTGCTTTGAAATAGTGCTGGTAGCCTTCCATGGCGAGGGCTCGCAATTGGGAGTGAGGAATAGAAGCTCCATAGTTGACGAGCGATCTGCCCTCCTTCGAACGTAGCCAATCTTTGAGGAACAACATACCACTTTCGAGCTCTAGTGCAGTGGTTACTCCATCCCTCGCCTGATACTCGTGGGCTTTCGGGCTCATGCCATGTACATGTAAGTCAATGAAGCCAGGCGCTACGACCAGCCCTGAAACATCGATGGTTTGATGGCCACGTAATGGAGCAGTGGAAATTTCTACAATCCGATCCCCCCGAATCCCAACATTTCGGATGTCATCCAAGCCTGTCTCGGGATCAATTACTCGGCCTCCTGTAAGTACAATATCAAGCGTGATATTTTGAGCAATGAGGGTGAGGGAAAGTAGTAGGAAGCAGCCTGACAATAGAAGTTTAGGTTTATACATATTGGCTAGTATTGTTTGATTGCTGGGTTTGTAATATACGATTCAATGCGCGTTTCCTATTAGGGACGTGGGATTATTGGTGATAATCTATCTGGTTAGCTAGCCAGGCACGCAACAACGGCTTTGGGCGGGGATACATAGTTTGGTAGGATAAATTGATGCGTTCGTCTCTTATTTTGAAGCCAAGAGTTGATTATTGTTTAAAAAGTAATTATTATTGTTTATCAATAATTTTTTACCGAAAAAAAGAAATTATGAAATTCCTTCGTGTCTCTCGAAATATCATTTTGGCGTTGAAGTTTCTCACAATTGCTGGGCTGCTCATTAGCTCTATCATGATACTGTTTTATCCAGAAACTATCCATAACTATAACTGGGCGGGTTTTTCTCTCGTCCCTGAAAATGAGGATCTCTTGAAGGATTATGAAGGGATTGATTTGCAGTTTAAGCCGGACCCCAGTATTGAATCCTATCTTGTGATAGAGAAAACACAAGTTCGAATGGATGGTATTCTCCCAAATATGAGAATGGGAATATGGGTCTTCCTCGTGGGATTATGCCTAACGTGGTATTTTATTTTGATGCAGGTAGATCGTATGATTAAGTCCGTTGAGGATGGGAATCCATTTAATCAGGGCAATGTGAAAGGGATCTATTTTCTAGCTATGCTCTTGGCTTGTTTTCCTATGCTGGAACGGTTTTTCCGTGTCTGGCAGAAGCACTGGATAAAGACGAGCTTTGACATGGAAGGAATTGTATTCGTTAATGAATCATCAGATTTAATCCCTTGGCTAATCCCTGTTATTCTATTGGTCACGATTGGGAAGATGTTAGAGATGGGGCGCGAACTTAAACAAGAGCAAGACTTAACCATTTAGTAGATGCCGATTATTGTAAACTTAGATGTGATGATGGCGCGGCGCAAAATCCGTTCCAAAGAACTAGCTGAACAGATTGGGATTACTGAGGCTAATTTATCTATCCTTAAAACAGGAAAGGCTAAGGCTATGCGCTTTTCTACCCTAAGTGCTATATGCGAGGTGCTCAACTGCCAACCAGGAGATATTTTAGTATACGAATCAGAGGTGGTGCCTAATGAAGAATTAGCCTCCCGCCAAGACCTTTAGTATCGCTTGGGATTCTTTCTGGTAAGGATGTTCTGCATCCTCAGCCATTTCTCTAAACAATTGTCTAGACTCCTCCAGGTTGAGAGTTTTGAGATGGGCTAAGGCTAGATACCAAGAAGCCGCTTGGCCAAAGTCCGAATGCTGCCCAGCTAATGGGGTCAACAAGGGGATAGCCTCCGAGGGCTTGTCTAAACTTAGGAGTTCATTGGCTTGATAAAAATCTTCGATTAACCTCAGTTCCTCATCGTTTGTATTTGTGGGAGCACTAGTTCCAAAGGAGATGTCGCCACCCTGTGCAGAAGTATCAGGGCCAGTACCCTCTTGCCCACGTTCGATCGAGGCCAAGATATTTGGCATCGGTTCAAAATATTGGCTAAATAAGTCGCCAGGTGAAGGGGCAAAACGAGGTAATAAACCGATATAAATTAGGAGAAGAGCAATCGCTGCGGCAGCTGAGAGTCCTCCAATCCAATACAATCGGCGCACCTTAGCCGGGCTTTTAACGCTTTTTGCTTCAATTTCTTGTAACTCAACCTTTAGGCGTTCTCTCTCTTGCTGTCGGAGAGCAGCCTTGAGGTCATCTGGGTTGAAAGTCTTTTTCTTATCATCAGCCATAACAGCAATTTTTCATTTTGGGGTCTAGCGTTAGCCTACGTTTTTGATAGGTGGAATGCAAACGCCTTCCTTTTCTTTTTACCACCTAATTAGTAAAGGTAAACATTAAAATTGCTATTTTTGTGGACGCACTACACCACTTTTCCAGGGTTTAGACCCATTAGATCCAATACTCACTCCAGCTTTTTTAACTTCTTTGTGTGGTAACGAAGATGATTTGGAGTATGAATACTTTTCCCTGTTTTACAGTACCTACAACTACACCATTTACACCTTACTCAAAGGCTTTGGAAATCTATGACCTACTCGATGAGGAGTCGCGTTAGTATTTCCCAAAACGCTTTTGCTGGACTACCTAGTAAGAATTTTTTTGAAAAAAAGTACGATGCATGTTTACCTTTTAATTCTTCGTGGTATGAATAAGAGAAATTAATCACCAAATTCCATTTAAAACATGAAACCAAAAACACTTCTGTTTTTAATTCTTGCTTTATTTACTTGTACTTCCACGATTAGTTTGGCACAAAGCCGAGCTGAAACCCGCGCAAAAAACCGAGCCAATCAAAACGTCGATCGCAAAATTGACCAGTCCGTAGACAAAGCCTTCAACAAAATTGAAGGACTCTTCAAGCGTAAGAATAAGAAGAAGAAAAAGAAGAAGGGAGAAACGACGGAGGAAACGACGACTCAGCAACAGACTGAAAATACAGATCAAACAGACGAAGCATACCAGGAGGAGCAAGCTCAAAATATGGTCAATAACATCCTTAAAGGGATGGGAGGCAATGATGAGCCTTGGGAGCCTTATCAGAATGAATATCCGATGAGCTTTATAATGGATATGACTACCACCGATAAAAAAGGGAAGGTACAAAAAACGAATATCCAGTATGTATTCGATACTTGGAAACTCGGCATGGTCTATACGCTAGAAGATGGCGAAGAAATGCAGATGATCCTGGATAACCAGGAGGGATCTATGACTACCATTATGGATCAAGATGGCGAAAAGCAAGGCTTCAAAATGAAACAGCGCAATATTAAAGTGCCAGAGACTGAGGAAGAAATGAACGAAACGTGGGAAGATCAAGGTGTCTCAATCAAGAAAACTGGCCGTACCAAGACGACCGAAGAGGGGTATTTTGCGCATGAATACGAAATCACAACAGAAGACGGAAATGGCACAATGTGGACCACGGAGGATCTACCCATCAACTTTCTTAGTGTGATGCAAAGTTCTTTCGCTAAATCCCAACAGGCTGGTAAGAGGAATCAAGCTCATCCTTCCATGAATACTTATGGTGTGAAAGGTTTTCCAATCGAGACGCACTTTACAGATTCAAAAGGTAAAGAAACGGTAGACATGTATATCAAGAAATTTAAAACGGGAGATCAAATTGATCGCTCTCCGTTGGATACCAAAGGCGTAAAAATAACGAGTATGGGCTTCTAAGCGTCCATTAGAACTACTAAAAATCAAGTAGTGAAGGTTCACCTCCGGGTGAGCCTTTGCTTTCAAGAGTATGTCTAAAATTTAATCGAAATTTATGCATACCCTATCTTTCTCCTGGCAGTCCCTCACATTGTCGTTCTAGTCAATCCCCACCTACAAAAACATAAGGAAATTGATTTGAATCTCAGGCTAAGTCACTAGCCTGGAACAAGGCTACCTATGACCTTACTGTTCGAGTCATGGCATTTTAGATCGATTCTCCTGATCAAAGATAAATGTAGAACTAGACAAACGACACACTATGCAACACGTACTAAGTCGCTTGCTTCTGGCAAGTTGCTTCCTCTGTATGACGCTCCTTTTACAAGGGCAAGCTCCGACCGTCCCAACCTCTAACCTCACTTTCCCGTCTGTAGATGGGGATCGCCTACAAATCCGATGGACTAAAGGAAATGGTAGCCGTCGAATTGTAATTGCCCGCGCTGGGACACCCGTAACAGCCTCTCCGACGGATGGGGTAGACTATAACACTAATACTAATTTTGGTAGTGGCGATGAAATAGCCCCCGGAGAATTTATTGTGTACGATGGTACAGCTTTTGGGGTTACTGTACGTAGCCTGCAAGCCAATACGACTTACCACTTTAGAGTTTTTGAATACAATGGTTCAGGTGCCGCCACAGAATACCTAATAACTAGTTTTCTGGCCGGAAGCCAGGCTACCGTAGCTGCTCCTACTGTGCAGGCTAGCAACATTACCTTTTCCAATATTACTGGTAATTCTATGACGGTCACCTGTACGCGTGGCAACGGAACTAGACGAATCATTGTGGCGAAATCAGGAAGCCCGGTCGATGCCAATCCCGTTGATCAAGTACTTTATAACTGGAATGAATTCTTTGGGCGAGGGCCACAGATAGGTACGGGTAATTACGTAGTCTATCGGGGCACAGCCAATACCATAAACTTGCGCAGCCTGAGCCCCAATACGACCTACCATTTTGCAATTTATGAATACAATGGGAGCTCTGCTCCAATATACCTTCTGCCCGGTGCAAGCGCGAGCCAGACTACAGCTACAACCCCTACTACAGGGCCTACAAACCTAGAAGTAGCTTCCCAAGAAGGGAATCGCTTCCGTATTCGATGGACTAATGGCAATGGCAATCGGAGACTTTTGGTCGTAAAGGAGGGATCGGCTGTTACCGGGGTGCCTGTGGATGGTGTGCAGTACGCAGCAGATCTTGATTTTGGGGATGGAGATCAATTGAATGCTGGTGAGTACGTCATTTCCAGTAGCACGTCATCCAGCACTGAAGTGCGCAATTTACAGCCCAACACCACTTACTATATTGCCGTTTTTGAATTTAATGGATCTGCTAGCAATACCTTTTATTTGACTTCTACGGTTTTGACCGGCTCGGTTTCTACTGCAGTGACACCGAGTACAGGAGCAAGTGCCATAAGTTTTACTAACGTGACAGGCAATTCCATGCGTATTAATTGGACTCGAGGGAATGGAGCAAGGCGATTAGTGGTCATGAAAGCGGGGAGTGCGGTAGATTTTAGTCCTACTGATTTAAGCAACTACGGTTTTGGAAACATATTTGGCCTATCTACGGCTCACCTCGGCGGAGGCAATTACGCCGTCTATCGAGGCACAGGAAATTCCGTCAATGTCACCAGTCTCACTCCGGGCGTTACGTATCATATTGCTATTTTTGAATACAACGGTTCAAGTTACCCCGTCTATCTTCGTCCTGGTACTACCGCTAATCAAGCAACGCTCGCAGTTCCTCCAACCACACCTGCCTCCAATGTTAGGGTAAATCAGATAGAGTGTGATAGGATGAGGATCTTATATACCCGAGGTAATGGCGACCGCAGAATTATTGTGGCAAAAGCGGGAAGTGCTCCCACTAGTCTACCCGTTGATGGGCAAGATTATACGGCGAGTAATAGCTTTGGGGATGGGGACGATCTGGGGACAGGGGAATTTGTGGTTTACGATGGGACAGCTGCCCTCCAGACCATTTCTAATTTAAGTATAGGAACCAATTACTTCTTCCGTGTCTATGAATATTATGGTACGGGCGCCAATACACTCTACCTCACCTCTAGTTTTGGTGCGGTCAACGAACAAACCGCCAGCGTACCAGCTACTAACCCTACAGATCTTAGTTTCAGCAATGTACAGGCCACTCAGATGACACTCAGTTGGACGAATGGCTCGGGAACGGCGCGTCTATTAGTTGTAAAAGCGAATAGTGCGGTTGATTTTGTACCAACAGATTGTATGGCATACAGTACTTCTTTAAGTGGCTTTGGCAGTGCTACCTACGATCGAGGCGGCGGAAACTATACGGTTTACAGAGGAGCATCAAATTCCATTACGATCACCAATCTCACCCCCGGAGTCGACTATCATTTTGCCCTTTTTGAATATGAGGGAAATAGCCGACCTGTATACAGTGATACTCCCCCACGGGCTAATCAATCTACTCCCGTAGTTGCGCCCTCTACCCAAGCTAGTAATTTGCGATTTGATAATATCGGGGGCACTGCATCACGAATTCTATGGAATAGAGGCTCGGGAAGTAGGAGACTGGTGGTAATGCGGGCTGATGGGGTTACTCGTGCTGACCCGGCAGATGCGACTAGCTATACCGCAGATTCAAATTTTGGAGATGGTGACGCCACTGGATTAGATAACTTTGTTGTATATGATGGCACTTCCAATCAGGTAACCGTACGGGGCTTATCAATAGGGACCTTATATCGAGTCGAGATATACGAATACAATGGCTCCGGCTCGGATATCCGATATCTTCGACCTAGCCTCGCTGGCAGTTTTACTACTGCTGCAAAACCGTCGCTTAGCCCTTCCAATCTGTTGATTAATGAAACTTCCGCAACCTCTGTGCAGGTGAGTTGGACGAATGGGAATGGAAATGGCCGTCTGTTGGTCGTGACACCTAATGCAGCCTTTGCAGGCAGTTTAACGGATGGAACTACCTATGCAAGCTCTACTACTTACGGACAAGGTGTGACGGCGGTAGGGAATGGTTTTGTTTGCTATGTTGGAACGGGTACGGTAAGCACGGTTAGCGGTCTCGCGGAAGGAAGTACTTATCAATTTACGCTTTATGAATATGGTGGAACTAGCTCTTCTCCGGCATTCGGTACTACGCCTGTAGTTGGCAGTTTCACTACTCCGGGGCCTCCTCAAGTACAGTCTTCAGGTTTTATGGCTAGTGACATCCTATCGAATTCAGTTCGCCTGGACTGGACGCAGGGTAGCGGACAACGAAGACTTATTCTTGTCCGCCGCGGAGGAGATGTGAATGCAACACCAGTGGATGGTACAGACTATAGTCCAAATAGTAACTATGGAGCAGGCGACCAATTAGGCACGAACAACTACGCGATATATGCCGGCGCGGGGTCCTCCATGGTCCTGACCGGGTTACAGGCAGGAGCCGCTTACTTTTTTCGGATCTACGAATACAATTTTACAGGAGCAAGTACCCGCTACCAGTTGACCAACCCAACCGTATTAAGCATCGTGACAGCACCTTTACCGGTGGAATGTACGAGCTTCCAGGGCCACTATGATAAAGAACGCAAGGCAAATATATTACAATGGTCAACGGCTATCGAGGAGAATAATGAAGGGTTTGGGATAGAACGAAGTTCCGATGGCCATACCTTTGAAGCGATAGGTTGGAAGGAAGGAGTCGGCGATAGTGATCAAGTAAGTACCTACGAATTTGTTGATGATCAACTAGGCACAAGTCCAGTCCACTATTACCGACTACAACAATTTGATTTTGATGGTGCCCAGGAGCAGAGCTGTGGTCTGATTAGTATTGCCTCTCCGCTTAATGCAGCAACTAGTTGGAAGATTTTCCCAAACCCACTTTCCGGGGCAGCTTTAAAGCTCGAAAGTTCTACCCGAGGAACTATTGAAGTGGAGGTTTTCCATATTTCCGGGCAGTCTGTCTGGAAAGGACAAGTAGAAGAGACAGGCACTGGAAATGGAATTGACTTAAGTACCTTACCCGCAGCCACCTACACCGTGTTCATGCAGCATGCAAATGGAGAGCGCTATCAACAAATATTGATTAAGAATTAGTAGGATTCGATAGGGGAGAAGTACAGCTAATGTGCTTTTCCCTTATCTTCGGAGCATGAAAAACAAGAAGATAAAAGCCGCCTTTTACTATTGCTTGCTCGCCGTTTTTTGCGGGGCTTGTGGACCCAGCAACTCTCCTGCTTCGGAAGTCACTCAAGATGGCAGTATTGACATTTCAGCGGCCATCGATCAAATCATCGACTCCGATGGAGTAAAGACTGCGCTGCAAAATTTCCAAATGGAGGAGGTTGTCTGTGATAGCATTGATCCCGTTTTGGCGGAAGTTTATCGCAAAGATCAAGAAGTGAGACGAGGTGCTGGAGATATGATGACGGTAGATCAGGAGAATAGAAAAACGGTGATTTCTATCTTAGAAAAGTGTGGCTTTCCTAAAGCCGATGAGGTAGCGCTGCAGTCTTACAATGCTATTTTCTTTGTATTACAACATTCACCGGGTCCGATTATGGGCTACTATTACCCGCAAGTGGAAGCAGCTGTGACTGCAGGCAAGATCAATCGTTCTACTTTCGCCTTGATGCAAGACAGACTCTTGATGGACTTTGGGTATAAGCAGGTATATGGCACCCAAATTCGCAATAATCAGTTGTACGAATTGCAAGATCCAGATAATGTGAATGCGCGAAGAGCTGAGGTAGGGCTGGGACCGATTGAGACTTACGTAGAGTACTTCAAGCTCAACTATGAAGAGGAAATAAAGCGCATGAAAAATCAATCAAATGCAGAGAACTAGCCTCATTATTCTGATCCTTTCCCTAGTTATTGAACAGGCACCGCCGATGGAGGATTTGGATCTAGTTCAGGAAATGAGCCGGATCAAAGCAATATTTCAACCTCTTCTCAGGTGAATCATAATACTGATTTGCAAAATAATGGCTTAATGCTGCGATAATTTTCTGCCAGAACATTTCGTTCCTAACTTTATCCTATACCTTATAGGTGATGCCTGCCTGTTAATGACTCTAGTTATCACCCTTTTATCAACAAAAGGAAAACGGCTCTTTTGCTGTAGATTATCCCGCATCTCTTACTAAACCTCGTTCAAGTCTTTAAATTCTACAAGTCTAAATTCTTTCTTATGAAGCCAAACATTGTTGTAAGCTTTCTCTTTCTTCCTGTATTTCTTTTTGCCCAAAACTATCAACAATCTAACCAACTTAAGATCGATCAGATCGGGTATCTTCCTACTGTGGACAAGATAGCTGTCATTTCGCAAGCCCAATCCGGCTATAATGCGCTCGAAACCTACGAGCCCTCTTCTACTTTGCAGATTAGGTCTCTAGGGGATGATTCGGTAGTGTATTCTGGGGATATAGCTGTGTGGGGAAATGGCCAAGTTCATGAGCAATCAGGAGATAAGGTCTGGCATTTTGATTTTTCGGAGGTACAAATGCAGGGGGAATACTATGTATATGATCCGGTTAATCAAGTGGGATCTTATCCATTCAAGATTGCCGACGATATTTATAATGAAGCACTTAAGTTAGCGGTACGAACTTTCTACTATCAGCGCTGTGGTACTGATAAACCTGAAACCTATGCTGGGGCAGCATTCGCAGATGGTGTCAATTTCATGGGCGCGCAGCAGGATACGGACTGCCGTCTTTACAGCAATACGGACGCTTCGACGAGTCGAGACCTGCAAGGCGGATGGTTTGATGCCGGTGACTACAATAAGTATGTCAATTTTGCTTACCAGCCGATGGTCGATCTACTATTTGCTTACTTGTATTATCCGGAAATATGGACAGATGATTATAACATCCCCGAAAGTGGAAATGGAGTGCCTGATCTATTGGATGAGGTAAAGTGGGAGTTAGATTGGCTGCTGCGGATGCAGGAAGTGGATGGTGGGATATTAAGCGTGGTGGGAGGTGGCTATGTTTCTCCTCCTTCTGCCGAAACAGCTCCTAGGTTCTACGGTCCGGCGACAACAGCCGCTTCGTATAGCGCTGCTACCATGATGGCTCTAGGCTCGATTGTTTTTGAGGAAGTGGGAAATACGGCCTATGCTAAAACCTTGTTGGATGCTGCCATAGCAGCCTACGATTGGGCGGGGAGTAATCCTAATCAGGTCTTCTATAATTCCGGTCAGTTGGCTGCAGGGGAGCAGCAACTGGATGATTATAATACGAAGATGCGTCAGCTTACGTCGGCTATTTTCTTGTATGCCAAAACAGGCGAGGGAAGCTATCAGACCTTTGTGGAAAACAACTATGCCGATAGCCATTTGCAGCAATGGGGCTGGGCGAGTATGTATGAGGAGCCTTATCATAAAGCCATGCTATTTTATACGCAGCAGTTTGGGGTTGGTTCGTCGGTGTCCGATGAGATCATTGGGGACTATGTCAACAGTGTAAAAAATGCGGGTGATCATCTGCCTAGCTATCAGAACGGCGAAGATCCCTACCTGGCCTATTTAGGTACACAAAACTATACCTGGGGCAGCAACAATACCAAAGGCGGACAAGCCAACATTTTCCTCAATATGATCCATTTTGGTTTAGATACGGATAATGATGAAGTATATAAGGCTGCCGCTGCTGGATATGTCCACTATTTTCATGGCTTGAATCCTAATAACTTAGTTTATCTCACGAAGATGGAAGCGTATGGAGGAGACAATAGTTGCCAGGAAATGTATCATAGCTGGTTTGGCGACGGCACGGCCTGGGATAACAATCCACCTCCGGCTTATGTAGTCGGCGGTCCCAACCCAAGCTACAGCATGGATGGCTGTTGCAACACCAATAGCTGCGCCAATCTCAACAATCTCTGTGATGCCGGTTCGCTCACCCCTCCTTTTGGCCAGCCTGCCCAAAAGGCCTACAAGGATTTCAATACCTCCTGGCCACAAAACTCTTGGCAACTTTCGGAGCCTGCTATCTATTATCAGTCCTCTTACATCAAAGTCTTGGCTGCCTTCACCGCTGCTATGACACCTACTTCAGCGGAGGATCCTGAAACTGTTCCTTTAAAAGTGAATATTTTCCCCAATCCGACACGAGGTATGATTCAAGTAAATGCCTTGGAAGAAGGGATTGCGGGAATAAAACTCTTTGATGCGGCGGGCCGCCTGGTGTGGCAACAGCAGCGGGAGGATTTTCCTCGGCGTTGGGAATTGTCGCTGGAGCGATTTGATTCGGGACTCTACCTGCTGGAGATTCAAGGGCGTTCCGGAAGACGAGTGGTGAAGAAAGTGGATCGGTTCTAATCAATAGATTTCAAACTCCACCTCCCCCAAGATCAGATCCACCAATTCCTCCGCATCAGCTGCGGCTGGTACTTGTAAGACAATGGGGGTATCATCTCCATGAAACAATCGTAGCTCGATCGTGATGGAATCTCCCGACGTATCATAAATCCCTGCCAAGGAATAAGCATTGGGATAGGCATTGACATCCACATAAATTAAGGTTGCGTCTGCTCCCTGGGCGGAGGTTTTTCGGAAGGCGGCTTCTAGCTTGTCGGATAAGTGCAGATCATCTTTGAAGGTGGCTTTATTCAAGAAGGTACTGCGAATCATAACCGGTTTCTTGTTACCAATTGGGATTTTGGCTTTAGCCGATTCATCCAAAATACCTATGTCGAAGCTAGCGCCTTGGCCTGGAAAGCCCAACATGGGGGTCTGAATGCCATTGATGGTGGCCGCCAATTCAGGGACTTGATCTCGGGCATATTGGAAAAGCTTCATCACATCCACAATATCTTTTCCTCGATCATCTTTACGAGTAGCTACGCCTAGCATCCCCTGTAGCAAAGCATAGGTCAATAGGCCTTGGCCATATTCGCTGGCTTCGTAGCTGAGTTTATCCGAAGCACTACCCGCTAGGATGAACATGCCCGTTCGGTCCTTCATCCGGTCCAGGGCGCGAATCTGACTGGAGTTGAGCCGTTTGGAGCCACCGGTCAAGTTTTCTATGACTTGACCTGAATTACAGGCGTCGATCACGAGTACCTGCTTCAACGCTGGGATATCATTGATCCACTTCGTCATTTCACGGCTGGATATGGTAAAGGCATTGAGCGTCGCGGGGTCATTCAGGTCATCCTCACTGCTTACACCTTGGGTCAGATAGTAGAACTGTGTTTCCTCGGTTCCTCCTTTACTGACCCCATGTCCAGATAAGTACACCATGATGATGTCTTCGGCTTTTGCTTTATGCTTAATCTTACTGAAGGTGTTTTGAATGTTGGTTTTGGAGGCAAATTGCCAGTGAATGTGCGTGTCCTTGAAGTTGCTGGGTTGGGCTTGATCAGTAGAAAAGCAATAAACTTCCAGGCTATCTCCATTTTGGAATAAAGCCGTACCGATTGACTGCATCGCGGTGGCCATCATTTTGGCATCCTGATCGGCGTAGGCCAGGTCTAATTGGTCGCCCGTGTATTCCGACGTGCCAATCGCAACCATATACAGTTTTGGGCGAGATCTACCGATCCATTCTGGGCTAGTATTAGCTGAATTGAGTTGCCCCTTGGAGCTGGGGCCAGGGCGATAGGTGAGGTCGATAGAACGGCTTTTCAGCCAACCTCCTTCGTTGTAGGCTCTCAATGAAATGACATTAATACTATCCGGGTGTTGTAGGAGGTAATTCCGATGTTGCGCTAGGTCATATTTGATGATGCTATCTCTTTTGCTATTGGCCAGGCGGGGTAGGGGATTGATTTCTTCTACGACTTCCTTCCCATTGATGAAAATGCTTAATCGTCCAATGCCTCCATTGCGTGCATGCAATTGTACTTGCAACTCATCCTTCTCTATGTTAGCTTCGACTTTGGGATACAACTCCACCGTTTGAAAAGCTTCGACCGGTCTCATGCGCTCGTTGGCGTAACCTAGTAGTTTGGGTAAAAGTCCCGGTTCGTAGTATCTACTTTTCAATTGTTCCAGTTCGATCACTTCCCATTCCTGGCCATAGGGAACTACATAGTGCAGCTCT
>JAHQWA010000189.1 GCA_019634045.1 Saprospiraceae bacterium | reverse complement strand
GGCCTATCCTACGGATGGTTTAGCGAATCCGCCTAAGGACATGAAATACCGTTTCAATTGGAACGCTCCAATTGTGGTTTCGCCACATAATCCAAATCGCATTTACCATGCGGCTAATAAGGTGTTATTTTCAGATGATGGTGGACGGAATTGGGAAGAGTTGAGCCCTGACCTTACTCGAGATGAGGTGGCCAAGCAAGGGCAAGGTGGAGGTCCCTACACCAATGAAGGAGCAGGGGGAGAAAACTATAATACCATCTCTTATTTGAGCTGTTCTCCACATGAGGAAGATGTGATCTGGGTAGGTAGTGACGATGGCTTACTCCATATTACCAAAGATGGGGGACAGAATTGGAAGAATATCACTCCACCAGACCTCCCAGAGGCCTGCATCAATAGCATAGAATTGTCTACGCACGCCAAGGGGACCGCCTATATAGCTGCCCACCGATACCGATTCAACGACTATGCTCCGATCGTTTACTTTACAGATAACTATGGCAAGTCGTGGGAAAAGATTACCAGGGGATTCCGGGGAGAAGACTTTGTAAGAGTGGTACGGGAAGACCCCAATCGTAAAGGACTGCTATACGCTGGAACTGAAACAGGGTTGTACCTATCACATGATAATGGCAATTACTGGTACCGTTTCCAATTGAATCTTCCGGTATGTCCAATCACAGATCTATTGATTCATGATAACGATCTGATTGCTTCTACTTCGGGCAGGAGTTTCTGGATATTAGATGATCTTAGTCCTATCCAACAGAGCGTTGGACAAATGCTGAATGGCGAAATGGAGTTGTTCCAACCGAAAGGAGGCGTGAAATGGAATTACGCATACGAAGAGGCTATCGGCCAGGCCAAAGGTCAAAATCCTTTAGAAGGCGTGACTATAGATTATTATCTCCCGCCTTATTTTCCAGATACTAGCCGATTGATATTGAGTATTCTGGATAAAGATGGCGAGTTAGTGCGGCGCTATTGCAACCGGAAAAAGGCTGCCGACCCTGACGGCCTAGAAGCTAGCCTGCCCACCCGAGTGGGGATTAATCGATTCCACTGGGATTTACGTCGAGATCCCATACCGCATGTTGCTGGAGCTTTTGCTTTGCAAGGTTTTCAAGGTAGCACCGTTAGTCCTGGCACCTATACCATCAAGCTAGAAGGCATGGGACTCGATCTCCGTCAGACCTTCGAACTCAAGGTTGATCCTCGCCTGGAGGCGACTCCCGCCGACTTTCAAGAACAACAAGACTTATTGGTGGCCATTGAGTGCACCATTAAGGATATACACCAATCTGTTCAGCAGATGCAAGATGTGAAGACTCAAGTAGAGCAGTTGAATGGCACTTTGCAGCGCAATGCAACTGTGGAGGACTTGATCACGGTAGGTAAAGGGGTTGTTGCTCAAATTGATGACTGGGAAAAACAATTGATTCAATCAGAACATACCAATCTGCATGATGCCATAAGCTTTCCCAACCAGCTGAGTGCGGAGCTAATCAGCCTTTTATTGAAGGTCGATACCCATGATCCCTTCGTGACGAATGGTGCCAAGGTCAGATACAAGGATCTTCAGGCTCAATGGCAGGGGATGAAGAAAGACCTTGATGGCATTATTAATGGAGACTTAGCAGAATATAATCGATTGTATCGAGAGAAAGATATTCCTGCAGTGATCATACCTATGACTTCGCGGCCTCGGCCCAGGAAGTAAGGCAGCTGCACTAAGCGGGTGACTCAAAGTCACCCGCTTAGTGCAGCAAGCATAGCTTACTCTCCTCCAATCTTCTCCATCCCTTCCGCTGAAAGCAAATCGTTCACCTTTGGCAATTCCGTAGAGATTACTCGCTTTAGAGCGCTGAGCTGCGTATCCAGCTCTTTACTCAATTCTTCAAAAACTTGATAAGCGCCGTCAGTAGGACGGGCATCTCCATTTTCGATACTTCGCCGTAGGGAGGCCAGCCGATTGTTGAGTTTGATCGGGAAATTGAGTGGATCCTGGTTACTGCGATTCTGCACTTGGTAGAGTTCTTCTTCAATGGCAGAAAGTTGACCCAGTAGGCCCTTAGCAGTGTTCTGCAAGGATTCCGCACTGCTGCTTTCGACACGCTTGCTTACGGCATCCTTGATTTTTCTGATCCGGATAACGGCATTATTAGCTAGACTGGTTTTATCCCGAATTTTTGAGGCTAGGTCAAATTGTTCCTGTAGGTCTTTGGCTGTGATTCCTTTTAGATTCGGATCAATCTTCAGCTCAAAAGGGTAGGTTTTGCTGAAATCTCCTACTGTAAATCGAACTTGGTACTGTCCTAGAGGAGCCTTTGGACCACGTGTCGGCCTGGCGCTCCAGATGATCATGCCATCAAAGGAGGTCGCTCCTTGGTAGCGTAGATCCCAGGTAAAGTTATTCAGTCCCTTGGCGGTGGTAGGGGTGCTGGAGCCTCCCCGACGCCACCAAGGAATATTGGGGTCGACTTTGTATTCGGATTCCGTTCCAATAAAGGTGTTTACGACCGTTCCATCTCCTTCAAGGATTTCGACCTTGACCGTATCTACTTGCTTTTGCAGGTAGTATTGTACTTTGAGATCATAAATTCCCCGGATGGGATCGGCAGGCTCAAAAAGGATAACATCTTCCTTGGCCAATTCGGGCGTTAGTTGCCGCAAGGGCGCAATATCATCCAGAATCCAGAATCCGCGACCATGCGTTCCGATTACGACGTCTTGGTCTTTAACAACCAAATCCCGAACCGGAGAATCTGGTAAATTGATTTGTAGCGATTGCCAAAGCTCTCCATCATTAAAAGACACATATACGCCATGTTCTGTCGCCAAGAATAGCAAGCCTTGTCGCACTGGGTCTTCCCGGATGGCTCGTGCGAAATGCCCGGGGGCCACTCCTGTGATAATCTTGGTCCAAGTCTTACCATAATCATGGGTCTTGAACACATAGGGTTCGCGATCATCTACCTGGTATCGATTGGCGGCTATATATAGGGTGCCCGGACGGTGCCTGGATTCATCGATAATGCTAACCCGAGAGTATTTTGGTAGATTGGGGGGCGTGATATCTTCCCATTTCTTACCGCCATTACGGGTGATATGGATCTTGCCGTCATCAGAACCCGCCCAGATGGTATTGATATCGTGGTAGGAGGGAGCGAGGGCAAAAACCGTCGCATAGATCTCCGGACCATTCATATCCATCGTAATAATACCACCAGTCTTACCCAGTGTTTCTGGATCGGCATAGGTGAGGTCGGGACTGATCTTTTCCCAGCTTTGCCCATCATTGGTGGTTTTCCAGACGTGCTGGGAGCAGGTATACATGATACTGGGATCTTGTGGAGAGAACATAATGGGGAATGTCCATTGCCAGCGCTCGGGTAAGGCATCAGCAGGTTCGCCGGAAAAGAATCTTGGATACACCTGGATATCCCTAATTTGTCCGTTACTGCGATCGTACCGGGTCAGTAGCGCACCCTGGCTTCCCGCGTAGAAAATATCCGGATTGGTAGGATGCTGGGAGATCCAGCCGCTTTCGCCCCCACCGACAGCATAGTACCAGCCTTTGTTGTGTCCTCGAGCTTGCATATGGCTCCAGCCATCACTAGGCATGGCCAAGGTGCTGTTATCCTGCTGTGCACCAGCCACATGATAAGGCACATCGCTAGTGGTCATGACATGATAGAATTGAGTCGTTACGTAGTCTTGTTCTGTCCAGGTTTTGCCGCCATTGATGGAGACATTTCCTCCTCCATCATTCCCGTTGATCATTCGCATGGGATCATTGGGGTCGATCCAGAGGTCGTGATTGTCTCCATGAGGCACTCGGATGGTCTGATCGAAATTCACACCACCATCGGTAGATTTATAGAAGCCTGTATTAAGGCAGTACACGATATCCTTGTCCCAAGGATCAGCGTAGATACGCGAGTAATAGAAGGCGCGTTGACGAAGCTTTCGTTCACTATTGGTGCGTTCCCAAGTCCAGCCGCCATCATCCGAACGGAATACTCCTCCTTCGTTGGCTTCTACAATAGCCCATACCCGCATGGGATCCGCTGGAGAAACAGTGACACCAATTTTCCCGATTGGGCCCTCCGGCATACCTGGGTTTTTGGTTAGATCAATCCAGTTATCTCCTCCGTCTACCGATTTAAATAAACGGCAATCTGGTCCACCTCCCCACATCTTCCAAGCTTTTCGGTAGACTTGCCAGGTAGAAGCATATAGTACCTTGGGATTAGTACGATCAATGATGAGGTCAACTGCTCCTGCCTGATCACTCACATAGAGGACCTTTTTCCAAGTATTACCTCCATCGGTAGATCGGAAAACACCGCGCTCCTCGTTGTCGCCATAGGGGTGCCCTAGGGCCGCTACATAGACTGTGTTCGGATCCGTAGGATGTACCCGGATTCGTGCAATGGCTTGCGTCTCCTTCAGACCCATATGACGCCAGGTCTTCCCTCCATCAGTGGTTTTATACACTCCATCTCCCTGCGTAATGCTGCCACGCAATTGCACTTCACCCATGCCGATATAAACGACGTCCGGATTTGTTTCGGCCACCGCCACTGCTCCTACTGAGGAACTAGTCACTTGGCCATCAGTGACCGGAAACCATTCTGTACCACCATCAACTGTTTTCCATAACCCGCCACCAGTAGCACCAAAATAGTACTCGTTAGGACGGCCAGGGCTGCCTGCCACGCCTAGGCAACGGCCACCCCGCTTGGGACCAATGTTTCTCCATTCTAATTGGTTGTACAAACTAGGCGCAAAAACCGGTTCAGCCGGAGTGGCTTGCCCCCAACTGCTGGTCGGAAAAAAACTGATGGCAAAAAAGAAAAGAAATAAAGGGAAGAATATAGTTGGCTTTTTCATACGATTGGATTGAAGATTCAGTAGATTCTTCAAGATAGTATATGGAAGTGAAAAAGCCTAACGAGAAATGCGGAAGGCAGGATAGGTACCTCAGTGCCTGACTCAAAGTCAGGCGCTGAGGTACCTATCCTGATCAGCTTAGTGCACCAACCACTTTCTCACCAAGCTGCCTGCTGGAGTAGAAAGCTTGATGAAGTAGAATCCACTAAGTTGATTAGTCGGTAATTGCTGCGTATGGAATCCACTTGGTAGCTGCTCTTGCGCGAGGGTTTGCAGTAATCGACCATCGGTAGCAAAGACTTCAATTTTGACGCGACTTGTTTCGGTAAGGGAGAATTGTAGCTGAGCTGAACTTTGGCTTGGATTAGGGAAGATACTGACCTCACTAAGCGGTAATAGCACTTCATCATCGCTACTCAAGATATCCTGTGTAAAGGCTAGGGCTTGGGACGTATACAATCGGTATTCGCCAGCTTCGAGCGTAATCGGGGCCGTTACATCGGTCACCATGAGACTGTCTCCAGTCGTATAATCATACCACATGCCTGTACTTTGGAAATTAGGTGTGATCGAAGAGCTTGTCACCCCAAAGTTTCCAAGTACCACCGTGTTGAATTCCGGGTGATTGAGGTGGATTCGCTTGTTAGAGCCACCTACATCTAAGCTGTAATCGGTAGTGTTGGTGACGGGATATTCCGTTTTGAAGTGAATGAGTCCTCTGGTGATTTCATACAATCGACGGCGATCCGCATCCTGGAAGTAGTCCCAGCGTACAGGTTTGCGATCCAATCTACAGTTGTCATTCACCCCACCGCCTTCGCAGTAGTTGATGGAGAAATCGTAGCCCAATTCGCCAAACTGCCACAGCATTTTAGGGCCGGGAATGGTATAGAAAAAGGCACTTACCAACTCCTGCCGGCCTAGAGCAGTGCTTTCCTCTTTTACACTATAGTTTCCGGAAGAATTACCGAACTGCAAGTTTTTATACATTAAACGCTCCTCATCGTGGCTTTCCATATATACCATGGCATGCGGAACGGACCAACCCCGGTTGCCATAATCCGCCCAGGAAAGATTGCTGCTGTAGCCCATGCTTGCCTCGTTGTAATCGTGATTTAGATTGCCCCAAAGCATCATGCCGTATTCAGCCAACTCCTTCTCCTCATTATTGGCACCTAGGTGT
>JAHQWA010000188.1 GCA_019634045.1 Saprospiraceae bacterium | reverse complement strand
ATCTCTCCTGTCGCCGGATCGATTTCGAAAATGAGATCCAGGTTGGAAGAAGGTAAAGCCAAACTGGCTGTGGGTAAGCCAGTCAGGGCTGCATCATTGTTCTCACCCTGAACTTCCAGGCCTCCGTTAGTTAGAATAATCTTTATGTAGTTGTCTTGAAAACCCGTGCCGATAAATATACCTTGCGACTCTCCCACAGCAAAGTTGTGGAAAGGCGTTAGCATTCGACTAGAAACAATAATCTTTCCCGTATTAGCATCTACATTGACACCATATTGATATGCCTTTTCCTGATTATTACTTCCTGCATCTCCACCGGTTTGATAAATTGTAACCGCCCCAATAGCTCCTCCTAAGATGTCATCATTATCACTGTTGGAAGCATCTGGATCATCCAACCAGTTTAGATAGTTCGGATTGGGGTCGCCATTGTTCATAACTCCAGTCAAGCCCAGACCTTTATATCCTTGCAATAAACTCTGGTTGTTAAATAGTTCATTGGTAACTGGAATATTGAAGGGTTCTCCCATTTGGAAGGGATCAACTTCATCGTTGATACCATCGTTATCATCATCTAGATCTGTCAAATCCGACACTTTGTCATCATCAAAATCCTCTGGCTTACTATTGGCGGAACACAGGTCCGTTCCGTTAGCATCCTCATCCGCATTAGTAAAACCATCACTATCATTGTCACCTTGAGGATCATAACCTTCTTCCCCGGGGAGAATACATTCGACAGGGTCAGAATTAGGCTCCAGCACCACAATCTTGTCATTAAATGTGCCTACCCAAATCGTACCTGGAAAAGGGTCATTATCTCCATTACAGGTAATACCGAGAGCATTTGCATCGCTCCCCAAACCAGTGATCCACCCCTGCTCTTTACTTATTAGATTGCCATTTGCATCTACCACAATCCGATGCAGTGAACCATTACTCCTACCGACGATCAAGTTGCCTTTCATATCGCCAGACGCAGTGTATTCATCTATACCATTGGAGTTATTCAGCAAGGTGGTTACCAGTTCGTCACTAGGTCCATCAGGGTTCGCAGCGCCAGTTAAACGATAATCCCCCTCGACTGAATTGGCAGCGGAGATAGGAACTGGTGGCCAGTCTACTGGTAGGGAGCGGGTGGAAAAGTTTGGATCACTAACGTCCAAGATCGAATTCCGGAACCAGTCGTCCGTGTAGGAGTTTCCATTGGAATCACCTGGGTCCGATGAATGGTCCCCCTTGGTAAACAAGCCTGCACCGGATGGATTAGACCGAATTGGGTTTGGATGCCCTCCATAGAAACTACCAAAAGAATAGGTCTGGAGGTTATTCGTTATCATAGTGAGGTGGTCCTGATTTGAAATAGGCCCTTCCCCATTTTCGGCTACGGAGCTTCCAGGCTCTCCCACTCTATAATTATTCGTGGCATTTCCACCTAAACCTTCGTTTTCTGGAAAGCCTCCCCAACCTTCATTGGCTCCATTATCTGTAACGAAAAGGGCGCCACTTTCTGTGACTACCAAGTCGTAACTATTACGATATCCCGGAGAAAGTATTTGTACAGGTCCTCCAGGTACAAGCTTAGCTTGGTTCAATCCATCATTACCGCCCCATGGATCTCCTACATCAATACCGTCATAACCAGCCTGATTTGGATCAATGATACCATTAACATTAGGTCGGGTCGGGTCATCTACTGTTGGAAGTGTGTACTTATAGGATCTAGCACCATCGGTCTTGGTCGTCATTCCATCTAACTGATCCAAATTGATAGCCAAAATCGCTGCAGAAAGTGCATATTCAGTGGTCCAGGCGAAGTTTTGTGAGGGAGAGCCAGCGTTAGTTTGTCCTCCTTGGCATAAGATCAAATAATTTGTCCCATTGATGGTCGCCAATTCTAAACCATGAGAAGCATGGTTTTCTTCTGAGGCCGGCAAACCGCGTACTAAATCAATCACACTCCAAGAGGAACCAGTCCACGTCAACCTTGTAATCACACCTGAATTGGTATCCTTATTAATGTCGCCACCAGGTCCGCCAGACCATGGATCACTCGATGCTACATAGATGACAGGATTAGTCGAAGTACCCGTAACTACCAAAGAAGTTACCTCTCGCTCGTCCTTAGAATTAAAGTCTCCATCATCATCATGATTGGGAATATTAAAGACGTCCAGCAAGGTCTCTTCGTTTGTTACTCGATAATTATTCGGGCCATCTTTAGTAATGGTATAAATTTTGATCCGCCCATACAATTCCGCAACGTATAACCTACCATCTGGTCCAAATTGCAAGTAAGTACTTAGGTCGACTGATCCGGGACCGAGGTTAAGGTTACTTTGAGAAAAAGTAGTTTGCGTATGGCCAAATTGCCAGACAAATAAGAGGAGTGAAGATATCATCGTTAAAGCCTTCGCCCCTCTAGCAATTCTTTTACTAAAAATCGGTGTAAAAATCCTCATAACGAAACATGTTTCAAATCAGTTAATAACTAGAACAAACAAATGACGACAGGGGGGGAATGAAAACAAGCTAAGAGCATGTACCACTGCACATACTCTTTCTTGTGTCTTTTTATTTTGATTCAATTATTCGACTACATCTTGATGAGTCGAATAGTTTCTCTTTTATCATCGTATTGTATTGTCATCCAATAAATTCCGGCTGGCCAATCACGATCAGCCAATATTTGTTGCAGATTAGATTTTCCTTCATAGCGGTACCGTTCCTGTCCTCTAGGACCGAACAAGGTCAACTGTACCTTACCCTCCATTGGAGTTGGCACTTCTACTCTAAATTGATCCGAAAAGGGATTAGGGAAAGCTCGAGCCTGAGCCAATTCCAATGGCTTAGTCAAACGCACGGGATCATTTACCATAGCTAGGCTGTCAGTGAGCGTACTGTCCACACTTGAAACACAAGACCATTTCTTAACCTCACCAGTTAAGGTGGTAATGTAGGTATTCCCATCATTGTCACAAGTGATATCCTGTGCTTCTTCACTTGACATAGGCTCCCAATCTACTCCATTGAACCGCAATACCTGGTTTTGCAAATCAATGACCCAGGGCAAACCATCAATATCTACGTCAATTCGCTGAGCAACACTATTGGGAATCTGGTTCCAGGTGCTACCGTTCCATTTGTTCACGGTATTATCGTTGGAGACCATATAAACACTTCCATCAGCGCCACAGCCAATATCAATTCCTCGACCAGAAATTCTATTCCAAGCAGCATCTGTGCGCACGTATATGTAATTGGTAGCTGAAATGACATAGGGTGTCCCATCACTCGCAATATCTACGCGCTTACCTGCCCCTGCAAAACCACTCCAGGTAACGCCAGTTAAACTCTCGTAGATTACACCGTCACTGATGGCGAATAGCCCTCCATTCGCTCCGACTCCAACATCCTGAACTCCTCCCAGGATTTTTCGCCACTCACCGTTAGAATAAGTTAAGAGATCGCCCCGAGTATTTACACCCCAAAGTTGGTCTTCAGATGAACCACTTATTTGGTTGAGTTCACCGGGAAAGTCATTCCAACTACAGATATAGTTTGCTTCATTATCAGCAGCTTCGAAGGCGTCTGTTATAAATACTCCTCGCCCATGCGTAGCAGCCATAATGCGATTGGTTCGAGGATTATACTGTAGCATATCTGTTCGAACATTCGCCATGCCTTGGTTGATAGGAACCCAATTCGTTTGGACAGATTCCAGTTCGTCCGTTCCCCAAACTCCGAGCTCCGTTGCCAATAGAGCGGCTCGATTGTTGCCAGGTAGGAAGATGGCCCATCGCACCGGCATATCGGGAAGATTACCTTCAACCGGTTTCCACACTTCCCCGCCATCCATGGTTTCCCAAACACTAATCACGCCATAGTTGCTATAGGTAACCAATAAGTGGTCCTCATTGCCGTCATCGACTGCGATACAGGATACATATCCTTCCCCAGTCTTAATTATGGAACTTACCGGATTATCGGTATCAGCGCTGTCAATTTTAATAACATTTCCACGACCTAGTCCAAAGTACACACGACCTTGCACAGTAGGCGAACATGTGACAGCTGAAATCTGATCACCAGCGAAGATACTTTGTGGAAATACTTGGGTCTTATTGGATCGACCAACATCAGAAATTCTAGCAAATCGATCAGGATCGTGCGCACTGTAAAGAATATTCAGTTTACTATCATAGTCAGTGGGGTTGATAAACCGCCCATCTGATCTACCGATGGTTACCTTCCTTCGATTTTGCCAGCCATCGCCAGTGATCCAATAGTAATTATACAGATAGGAACTCACCTGTATAAAGCCAAAATCTTGGTCTATATGTGTAAACCCTCCATCTCCAATATTAACGGCTTCCGTATACCAATTTTCTGCATCAGTAAATTGGCGTGTCCCATTATCTTGGGTTCCACCTAGCATATAATCTTGGGCAAATGGATGTAAGGCCCCCGAATAGAATTGGGTAACGTTATACCCCTTGTTTCTATCCACTACGGTCGGTACATCGCTACTGCCATCTGTAGTCAACCAAACGCCTCCATCATTGGCAAAAAGAATGAAATCAGAGGATCCTTCAGCAAATAGAATTGCATGCTGGTCGGCATGAACATATTGATGGGCCGTACCGTGATCATGCGTAAACTGCTGGAAGGTACGTCCCGCATTTTTGGAAAGATATAAATCAACGCCCCCGATAAATAATCGATCCGCATCGTTGGGATCTACTGCAGCAATGAGATTGTGCCAAGCTTGTCCTCTAGTAAATACCCTCCTGGTAGTAGTATTCGGAATTGGCATTGAAGCCCAATCACGCCCACCGTTCTCGGAACGGTACATATATTTGCAATCATCGGAATTCAAGCCTTGCGCCAAGAAGTAGATACGATTCGCATCAGAAGGAGCAATCGCCACTTCTATTCGACTATATTCACCTTGTGAAGGAGTTATTTCTTGCCAAGTTCCATTCCTTCCACGATCTACTCCATGCTGATTGTAATCAGCTTTCCATAAACTACCGTTGGAATGGATGCCTAAGCTAGCATATAAGCTTTGATCAGGGCCTATTTCAAGATCCGCCGCTCTATTTGTAGCTCCGGTTCCTACTCCTTTCCCCAAAACTTGTGTCCAACTTAGGCCTTGGTCATCAGATCGCATCACACCGTTCATTCGGGTGCTGGCAAAGATCACGCCTTGATCGTCTACAACTATATCTAACACATGGGAAAAAATCTCAGATCGAGTGATGGGAAGTTGTTCGAAGGTTAGGCCTCCATCAGTACTGGCCCAAATACCAAAGCCTTTCATCCGCTCATCCTCTCTAAACCATCCTTCGCCCGTACCTACATAAATTCGGGAAGGATCATTAGGGGCTTGAGCAATACATGTAACCATGAGGTTCGCCCAAAAATCATTGATCGGTGTCCAACTAATGGCATCAGCTTGTAAATTGGTCGTTCGCCATAGGCCGCCACTGACTCCTCCTGCGATGAGGGTATTTTTAGTATTATCGTTTATATCCAGCAAAATAGCCCTAGTGCGACCGGCAACATGATCCGGTCCACGTTCTTTCCATTCGATGGCTGCGATGCCATCTTGGAGACCATCTTTTGTTAGTGCTATTTGCTGTTTCATTTGTTTTATTCCACCGTATAACCTGTCTTTCGGAACATCTTTGCGCTGAGGGTCCATCGTCATCAATCGCTCCTGTTCACCTGACAGATTAACTCTTGCATTTTTGGGAATCTTCTCAAAATCATCGCTATTGTGACAAGCGCCCAAAGTAATCAGTAGGCAAAATGCCCAAAATGTGTTATTCATAGTTTTTCATTACAAATAGATGGCAAGGGTACCATCATCGTACTAAATCTTATCTGTGGACCGATATATTAAGATTTGCCAATAGATGACTATTGACTCCTAATGAATGAGGGGGGGTGTCGATATATAGTTGACCTGAAGCTCTGGATAGACCGGGGTAGCATAATGGCAATTACATGCCATTGTGGCCTTTTATTAGGGAGATCTTATGAAAAATGTTTGGGCAAAATACTGTGTATCTCTAGGGGGGACAAAGTGCAACACATTACCTATACATATATCTTATTTTTGCAAATGTAAATATATGCAATTTTTTAAATTCTTTGAGTCTTGATGTAATATTTAGTATCAGGAAGTTATAAAAGCTCTCAATTAAGTAGTTTTTTAGTCTTTTCTAGAGCTTTGAACTCGTTTTTCTCACAGATTTCAATGATTTAGGAACATATGCGCTCCCTACGATCATTGATCTATGATTCGTATCATATCAGGAAATACGTGGAAAGATACAGGAAGTTTCCTTTTTTGCTGAAATTTCAACAGGAACCTTAAGAAAGCTCTTCATCATAATAATGAGTGGCGTCGTGGAGCAACATATCTAATACTTCTTCTTCCTTTAGTCTTCGCTCTGCCTCCCAGGCAAGATAATCCTGTAGGTCTTGCATAATAAATGATCTTACCTCAGCAATACTGGCAATATCAAAGTATAATCGCCCAGTTCTTCTCACAAAAAAGTCACTGGCGCTATTCACCATCTCATGGTGTGTAGTAAACCAAGCCTCAGCTCTCGCCAGGGCAATGGCAGCATTATTGGATTGGAATTCAGACATCTTATCCAATACGGCCTGGCTTTGCTCACCATAAACCGTAGCCAAATACCAACCGTAATAAGGGTCCAGGCCACGTTCGCGCACTTGTTTTTCCAACTGCGTTATATATTGCTGCACAGCTTTTGCACTAGAAAATGGCTTGCTAGTTAAATAGACTTCTTTAGTTCTACAGGGCCCGAAGTTCTGATCAGCTTCTGTGGCTAGTTGTTTTGAAACCAAATCCACAATCCGCTGCGCCATTTTGCGATAACCGGTAAGTTTACCCCCAGCGATCGAAATCAAACCTGATGGAGAGAGAAAGATCTCATCCTTTCGAGACAGTTCCGAGGGAGATTTCCCCTCTTCATGAATTAGAGGTCGTAATCCTGCCCAATTAGAAATCAAGTCTTCTATAGTCAACTCAATGGAAGGGAAGGCATTATTAACTGCCTTAAGTAGATAATCGGCATCAGCTTTTGTAACGACGATTCGGTCCAAGCGGCCAGTATAAGTAGTATCTGTCGTTCCAATATAGGTCACCTTCCCTCTTGGAATCGCGAAGATCATGCGCCCATCTGCAACATCAAAGTAGACTGAATGCTGAAGAGGTAACTTCTCCTTTGGTACTACGATGTGAACTCCTTTGGTTAGATGAAGTCGTTTGCCAGATAGCGATCCGTTTAACTTGCGCACCCGATCCACCCATGGGCCGCCAGCAGATACCACTTTTTGAGCTTTGATCGAAAAGGTCTGACCAGAGATAGTGTCCTTACATTGTACTCCGCTAATATGATCCTCCTGGTACAAGAAATCCACTGCTTCACAATAATTAAGCGCTTTGGCACCAAAGTGTGCGGCCCTCTTAATCATTTCTATTGTCAGGCGTGCATCATCAGTTCGATATTCGGCATAAAAACCGCCCCCTTTAAGCTTATTCTCATCCAATAAAGGCTCTAGCTGAAGCGCTTTCTTTTTGGACAGCATCTTCCGTCGATCATCCCGTTCTACCCCCGCCAAAAGATCGTACACCAATAGTCCAAAAGAGGTTGCCCATTTTCCATAGGTGCCCCCTTTAATTAGGGGTAACAACATCTTCTCCGGCAATACAAGGTGAGGAGCCAATTTATGAACTACCGCCCGTTCGGTACCTGTTTCACGCACTAGCGGAATATCAAATTGCTTTAGGTATCGTAAACCGCCATGGATCAGCTTGGTAGATTTACTACTGGTGCCCGAAGCGAAATCACGTTTTTCGACTAAGGCCACCTTCATGCCCCTTGAAGCGGCATCCAAAGCGATACCGCAGCCGGTCGCCCCTCCTCCAATCACCACAAGATCAAAATAGGTAGTCGAGAGGGTCTCGATTTCCTCTTTTCTATTCACTCCTGAAAAAGACACAACTTCTTGAAGATTCATACTAGCGTTTTTCATCATTAATGGCTCTATTTACGGCTCTACGCGGATCATTACCCTATTTATCGTATTGCCACAAATTTAGTTACATCAATCCAATTGTAGAACGTGTTCTAAATAAAATTGTTCCTTTACCTTATTTTATAGGATATCCTTTACGT
>JAHQWA010000012.1 GCA_019634045.1 Saprospiraceae bacterium | reverse complement strand
TCCACATAATTCTCATGAGGTCCCTTCCCTAACCATTTGATGGTGGATAGGGATTGATTGATGCCCATTTCCATTCCAATGCGTGGAATCCAGGGCAATTCTGAGTTTGCCTGCAGATGATTCTCTATGCTAATCCGTCCATCTGCATAGATAAGATAGGCGGAAGAATGCGAAGCCTCTCCTTTCCCTAATTGATGATGGGCAGTCAGTTTAATCAATTGTGGGCTAACTGAAACCTCCTTTAGGGCAAGCTTCTGAGGGGCTTGATCAGCAGCTTTCCAGAAAGCTAACGAGTTGGGCGTATCCCATTGTCGACTGCGGTCATTGTCAGTTGGGGCTCTCCAAAAGTTGGGCTTTAAGGATTGGGTGATGAGCGCTTTTCCGCCGACCGTATATTCGTCTATCAGTCCGGTGTTCGTATTGATGCTAAGTCTTAGTTTGGCGTTACTGATGGTCCAATGTTTACTACTTTTTTCAAGGCTTAGAACTTCTTCTGATTCAACTTCTACCATGGGCTGTGCTTGTGGATTTGGCCAGTTGAATTGCTCTTGCGCTAGAATGTATCCGGCCTTGGCCCAGCGATTTTCTGTTTTGAGTTTCGCATAGCAGTTTAGATAGTAACGTTTGTTGGCTTGTAAGGTATAGGAGAGTTCTACCTTGGCATTTCCGTTTTTGCCGACATTCAGGGCCCCCTGAGCTACCTCCATTCCTTCCTCTATGAGTTCCCAGCTGAAGTCAAATTGCTTATAGGGAGCAAAGGCTCTCCGTTGTTCTATTTTTAAGCTTTTCTTGTTGGGATCAAAATTGGTGAAATCGAAAGGTTGGAAAACATACTTGCATTCATACATCACGGGCTTAACCGTTTGATCAGCACTGATCACCCCGTTCAAGCAGAAATTGCCATCGTGCCATTTTTCCCCAAAGTAACCACCGTAGACGAATTGTCCGCAATCTCCATCTTCCATCCAAAGCCCTTGGTCCATCCAATCCCAGATGAAGGCACCGAGCCAGCGAGGGTTGCCGTGAATGATATCCCACATTTCTTTCAGACTTCCGTTGGAGTTGCCCATGGCGTGCGTGTATTCACAGGCAATTAATGGTTTGCGGCCCGTCTGCGAAACATCCATTTCTACAAACTCCCAAGGGGTAGGATACATCCGACTAATCATATCTACAAAATCATGCGGATCGGCTTTTGTCTGTCGACTCTGAGGGGAAAGCTTCCCTCCTCCCCCATTGGAACCTTCGTAGTGGATCAGGCGATCGGGATCATAGTACTTGATCCAGCCGGCCATGGCAGAGTGATTGGGCCCTAAGCCAGATTCATTGCCCAAAGACCACGAAAAGATACTGGGATGATTTTTGTCTCGTTCCACCATCCGGATGGCTCGCTCTAGAAAGGCCTTGCCCCAGTCTGGGTGATTGGTTAATTCCCCACGCAAGCCGTGAGATTCGACATTGGCTTCATCCATGACGTAGATGCCATATTCATCGCACAGCTCATAGAATTCCGGATTGTTCGGATAATGGCTGCAGCGCACCGCATTAAAGTTAAATTGCTTAAGCAGTTCCACATCCCTCTTCATATCTTCGTAGCTGACCGTTTTACCGTTGAGGCGGTGGTGGTCATGACGATTCACTCCATACAACTTCACCGGCTCACCATTGACCATAAATACACCTTCTTCTACCTCATAGGTACGGAAACCAACTTTACAGCTTTTGGCTTCCACAACTGTGCCATCTGCATCGCTTAGGGACAGGACCAAAGTGTATAGATTAGGCGTTTCAGCGGTCCAGGGCTTCGGACGATCTATGGCTAGACGGATAAAGTCAAATTTGGCAGCCCAGCGTTGATTGAACCAGTGTTGGGTAATACTGGTAGCGGGAATGGATTGATCTTGGACGCTTGCCCCATTAGCATCTAGTAACTCAGCTGTCAACTGCCACCCCTTTAGGTCTTGGTTCCTGGGAGCGCTGATCTTCGGTCTGATCTGTAGAATTCCATCTTGATATGCTTCATCCAATTCCGCTGTTACAAAATAGTCAGCGATGGCCACCTTAGGTTCTGCTAGTAGAAGCACATCTCGATGAATCCCACTGAGTCGCCAGTGATCTTGAGATTCTAGGTAGGAGCCATCTGACCATCGGTATACCTGAGCAATCAGAGAATTTTCGCCTTCCTTTATATAAGGTGTGATGTCAAACTCGGCAGGTAAGCGGCTGCCCTGGCTATAGCCTACTTTTTGACCATTAACCCACAGGTAAAAAGCGGAACTCACGCCGCCAAAGTGGAGTCGGATGTCTAGGTCCTTCCAAGTGGCCGGAATTTGGAAAGTTTTTCGGTAAATGCCAACCGGATTGTTATCGGCTGGTAGCTGAGGGTAATTGTTGTCCCCCCAAGGATGTTGGGAGTTTGTATAGATCGGTTGTCCAAAACCTTGCATTTCCCAGTTGGTTGGGACGCGGATGGGTTTCCAGGCTTTAAAATTGGGGTCCAAAAAATTACTGGGCACATCCGCTGGTTTGGGGGACCAGTTAAATTCCCAAATGCCATTGAGGGACTGCACGCGTTTGGAATGCGTTTTGTCTACCCTTGCAGCTTGGGTTCGCGAAGCGAAGGAATACATCGTGGCTCTAGCCGGTAATTTGTTGATGCCAAGAACTTGGGGATTTTCCCAATCATTTAGCATTTGGCCAGATAGGAAAAAGGGGAAGAGTAGGAACAGTTGTAAACCTAGCAGAAGTTTCATGTACCATTTATTTTGATGAAGGCGTTTGGATTCAATGCATGCGAACCTAAATTTAGGAGAGTGTTGGGCTGGGAATGGCTATTAACTATTCGATCTGTGCTACAAATGGTTTTGGAAAATCATCTGTACCTTACATTCAACCATTTGTCCTGCTGCAAAGAAGAAAATTCTGGGAGTTTTGGACAATGGAATAAAGAGGAAAACAAATCGACCAACTTATTCAAGCAATATGAGACATCTCTTATTACCACTCCTTCTTTTATTTACTGCACCTTTATCGAGCCAATCAACGAAATCCACCACCTGGAAGGGCTTTGAACGTCTAGATTTTAACTTCCAAGGGCGATCGGCCCGACTGGTGAAGCCCACCGAAGCCTTAGCAGGGAATCCTTGGATTTGGAGGGCGAGATTTCCAGACTACCATGCGGAGCTAGATAGCCTATTACTAGCCAAGGGCTTTCATGTGGCCTACATCAATACAAACAATCTTTTTGGCAGCCCGGAGGCCATGGCCGCATGGGATAAGTTCTACGATTATATGATAGAGGAACATCGGCTTAAATACAAGGTGGCGTTATCTGGTCATAGTCGTGGGGGCTTGTTTATTTATGCCTGGGCTAAACGTAATCCTAGTAAAGTAGCCTGCATCTATGGGGACGCTGCTGTGTGTGATTTCAAAAGTTGGCCTGGGGGATTTGGTACTGGAAAAGGGAGCAAAGGAGATTGGGAAACAGTGATGGAGGTATATGGTTTTTCCTCTCCTGAGGAAGCCAAGGCCTATTCTAATAACCCATTGGACCAATTGGAACCCTTGGCCAAGGCACAGATACCTATTCTTCATACGGTGGGTTTAACAGATCAGGTTGTGCCGCCGGAGGAAAATGCCCTGCTCCTCGCCAGCCGATACATTAAATTGGGCGGCGCAGCCACCATCATGCCCTGCACACGTGGAAAGTCGAAATTGGAAGGACATCATTATCCCATAGATGATCCCGAAGCTGTGGCAGCCTTCTTTACTTTCCACTGTCTTCGCTCCAGTCCAGCACTAAGTTCTAGTGCTTATCACACCAATCGTGGAGGGATCAAGCAGGTGCCGCTCGTTTTTGAGCGTGAAAAAAAGGGGCGGGTAGCCTTCCTAGGCGGGTCCATCACCTACAATCCTGGTTGGAGAGATAGTATTTGTAATTATTTACAACGACGGTTCCCCGAAACCGCCTTTGATTTCATTGCTGCGGGGATACCCTCCATGGGTACTACGCCAGGTGCCTTTCGAATGGACCGAGATGTACTTAGCAAGGGGAAAATAGACTTATTATTTGAAGAAGCGGCTGTGAACGATGCGACCAATGAACGTAGCAGAACGGAGCAGGTGCGTGCGATGGAGGGTATTGTTCGTGCTGCGAAGAAAGCCAATCCCGCCATGGATATGGTAATCATGCACTTTGTAGATCCAGATAAGATGGCTAGCTATCGCGCGGGGGAAGTGCCAGCCGTAATACAAAATCATAATATGGTAGCGGATCATTATCAGATTCCCACCATCAATCTGGCCAAGGAAGTGACTGAAAGGATTGACAACGGAGAATTCAGTTGGGCAGCGGATTTTAGAGATTTACACCCTTCCCCCTTTGGACAAAAGGTATATGCTCATTCCATGAAGGCGTTTCTGGAAAGGGCTTTTTCGGGGAGTAATCCTGCAAACAAGGAGATACAGACTTCCACCCTACCCTCACCTATTGATCCTTATAATTATGAGCAAGGATCTGTCATACCTGCAAGGCAGGCCAAGTTTGGGCGGGCTTGGTCCATTAACCCCAATTGGGAGCCCAGCGATGGATCGCGGGTCCGCGCGAATTTCCACAACGTTCCGATGTTAGTCGGTGAACAACCTGGCGCCAAGCTTCGCTTCCGGTTCAAAGGGCAGGCCATTGGGATAGCGGTTGCTGCGGGCTTTGATGCAGGCATGGTAGAATATCGAATTGATGGGGGTCCCTGGCAGAAACTCAACCTTTTTACCAAATGGAGCCGACAGGTTCACCTACCCTGGTATTATACCTTAGCAGCGGAACTTTCCAATAAAAGGCATTTATTGGAGCTGAAGATCGCGGAGCAGAAAGATGATCGCAGTGCGGGGCATGCTTGCCGGATTCGCTACTTCTACGTGAATGGACCAAAAGCTTGACTCCTACTGTGTTAAGGGGCTAGCCTTCGGAGAGTTATTGGCTAGATAAAGCTGCAATGCACCATCATTCACACCTACCAGAATACCGAGTTGCCCCTCTTTCCCCAAACCGATCTTTTGGATCGCCTTTACATTATATGGCACGAAGAAACCACTTTCGGAGATGGGGCTTTTTGTCCAGTCTGTTGCGCCTGGGGCTTTCAGGAAGATAGTGCCTGGGGAACTATCCGCTCGTGTGGTTTCTACCTCTGCTTCAAAGCGATTACCTGCGACTAAGAGGTCTTGTGTATTATCGCCGTTCAAATCATGAACCAGGATACCGTTCACGGTGGAAAACTGAGCCTCGGTAGGCAAGGGTTTGATCGTGAGCTCTCCTTCGTCATTTTCTAGGATGATACTGGTGAACTCCTTCGCTTCATAACGAAGTGCTCTTTTCGTTTTCCCGTCTAAGATCTGATGGATGTCGGCTTTGGCAAAATCTTTGAATGTGGTGAATTTCTTATTTAGGGTGGGAAGTTGCTGTGAAGAACACTCTTTTCCTCTGATGGGAACCATGCGATCCTCATTGATTTTAGCGAGGAAAATGTCATTGGTTCCATTTTTATCAAAGTCGTCGGCGAAAACGGTAAAGGGCTTATCCCGAGAAGCCTTGAATTTGTAATTGAGTCCTAAGTTGCCGAGCAGAAAGTCCTGATCTCCGTCTCCATCTAGATCGGCCATTTCGATGGTATTCCACCAGCCTTGGGTCTGATCCAATGAGAAGCTGCTAGTTACGTCCTCATATTGCTGGCCTCGCCATTGAAAAATGGTGATGGGCATCCACTCTCCCACCAGCATTAGCTCTGCTGTTCCATCCTGCTCCAGGTCGTACCAAAGGGCGTCAGTAACCATTCCAATATGTGCTAGATCTGGGGCAAGATTGTCGGTCACATCTATGAATTGACCTTCTCGGTTTTCAAGCAGAAATGATTTGGGCGCTTGTGGGTAGTTAAAGGGAATGAGTCGGCCACCGACGAAAAGATCAAGATCACCATCGGCATCGAAGTCGAAAGCCTTGACGCAGGAACCGCTGCTGCGGATTTCTGGTAATCGATCTGATAACTCAAATTCCCCTTGCCCGTCATTGAGATACAGTCGATCTTGAAAAAAACGGGAGTTTGGTTGAAATTCATTGCCACCGCTCACTACGTATAGGTCCAAATCCCCATCCCCGTCCGCATCAAAGAAGGTGGCGCCGGTATCTTCCAACTGTTGCTCTTGATCAAAGGCTGTGCTGGTCAGCTTTTCGAACTGCTGGTTTTCAACCTGAAGATAAATCTGGCCGGTTTGTTTATGTGGGCCGCCTACGAAGAAGTCTTCTAGTCCATCACCATTGACGTCACCCACGGTAAGGCAGGGACCCAACTGAGACAGCTTGTGCGGTAAGAGGACTTGTATTCGATAGTCATCGAATTCATTTTCCTGATGTTTATGAGGTTCTTCAAAAGCCTGATCTGTTATATCTGCTAGTAGTGGCTCGACAGAAGCTTCGTTTTTCTTTTTGAGTGTAGCGTCCTGATAGTTGATAATCAAGGTTTGGTTGGTGGGAGTATTCGTCAGCACACTGCTTTTTCCATCCGGCCAGGTCACTTCAATTTTGTCGATACTATTTATAGTACCTAAACCAAAATGTAAGATTGGTTCTACGGAAGAAAGATAACCTCGAACGGTTTTGAAGTCATGAAACTGTACCTGCTCACCATAGCTCAACCTGACTTTGGCTCCTAAGCCATTTTGATTTTGCTCCGGACCTTCCAACTTGATTTTTAGGTAATTATGATTGAGGTCTTCTGCTTTATTGCGGTAGATAAAGGCTTCTCCATCTACATTGTTGATCACGATATCGAGATCCCCATCATTATCAAGGTCTCCCAAGGCTGCACCATTGGAAAAGCTTGTTTCATCCAAGCCCCATTCCTTTGCTTTATTGGTAAAGCTGAGGTCCTGGTTATTGTGGTACAGGTAATTGGTGATTTTATTGGTTTGGAATAGGTTGATGATATGTTGGGCGTTTTCTTCATCACTTTGTTGGCGTCGCTCTGGACTGGTCATGAATTGGGCGAACTTCTTTTGCGCATCCTTGTCCCAGATATCCCGCTTGAAGCCATTCGTGATCAAAATGTCCCGGAAGCCATCATTATCGAAATCACTACCCAGGCAGGCCCAACTCCAATCCGTTTTGCTGATTCCTGCCAGCTGTCCGATTTCGCTAAAGAAGTTGCTACCTTGATTGAGCTGTAACATATTGTGCATGTACTGATGATGAAAACCATTGCTAATCAAGTCATCAAATAACTGCACATTCATGGAGGCCATGGTAGTTTTGGAGCGTTCGTAATCTGCGGGGAGCATATCCAGCTGGATGATATCCTCCCATCCATCGTTGTTGATGTCTACGATGTCCATGCCCATGGAGTAGAAAGGAATATGATTGGTGTATTGTTTGATCTGCTCCTGGAAAGTGCCATCTCCTTGGTTGATATAGAGGTAGTCATTTTCGAGGTAATCATTGGCCACAAAGATGTCTATGAACCCATCTTGATTAACGTCCGTAGTATTTAGCCCCAAGCCATAGGCGAAGTTATTAACGATTCCCGCCTGCTGGCCAATTTCTGTGAATTGGCCTCCATCATTTCTATACAGCTTATCTCGGTATAAATCGTTGGCCTTTGCCTTACCCGCTAGGACTTGCTGATAATTCAGGAAGAAATGCTCTGGACGATTGGTGAGGTACATGTCGAGATCATTGTCATTGTCCATATCGAAAAAAGCAGCTTGGAGAGAATACCCGATATCAGCCAAGCCATACGCTGATGCTTGCTCGCTAAAGGTCAAATCTCCATTGTTGATGAAGAGCAAATTGCGTCTTTGTGCATCGGTATGCTGCCAGCCGCCTCTGGAAACGTAGATGTCCAGCCAACCATCCTGGTTCACATCGGCCATTACCACACCATTATCCCATCCATCTGGTTCTCCGATTCCAGCTGCTTTTGTAATGTCCTGGAATTGAAAATCGCCTTGATTAAGGTAAAGCTTATTAGGTACATCATTCCCAGTGAAGTAGAGGTCGGCAAGGCCATCATTATTGATATCCCCGATAGCTACACCTGCTCCATTGTACACATAATTGAAGACGCCAAAAAAGTTCTGGAAGTTCTCTTCGATTCTATTGTTAAAGTCTACGCCGCTTTTTTCAGCTTTCACCCGCTCAAATAAAGGAGGAGCAGAAGAAACAGTTTCCGGCTTCTCTGCCTTTTCGCATGAGAGCAGCAGACTCAGTATCAAAATGCCCATAATTCGATATCCCTGCGGTGAAATCGATACAGCTCTATTATGAATTCCCATGCTTTGCTTTTTTTAAGAACTAATCCTTTTTTGGATCAATTGGTGCTTTTCAGCGGGCCTCTTAGCCTCCATAAGATCTGAATATTGTAGAACAATTGCCTCAGATTAGCTCAGAATGTCACGCCATCCTTAAAACCTGTTCCTAAAGTCTTCAATTCTATGCCTCTGGACTAAAACAAATGATCAGTTCTATAGAAGATATGATCTCTAAACGTAAGATTTTGGCCAAACTAGACTGACTCAATGGTCCTAAAACAGGCATCAAACATATAATTGATGGTTTTTTGCCCTGATAACCATATGTAGTATTCATTTACCCAATAGTTACCTGCAATAATTTCAAATCCAAATACCTTCACTTTACGCCTTTCATCCAAAATTCTCCAATTACTTTTTAAGCCAAATTAACTAAACAGTTTCTTTAAATAAGCTTTCAATAAAATCATTGGTTTATGTCAAAACTTAGCAAACGTGCCAAATTGAGCTGCCTTCTCCTGCTGTTCCTCGGGATAGGGCTGAGCAATCTGGCTGCTCAAAACTTTACTGTTACTGGGACAGTGACCGACGAAAATCAGGAGGCTCTCATCGGCGTGAACATACTGATAGAGGGAACTCCAACCGGTACCGTATCTGATATAGATGGAAATTATAGGCTGGAACTGCCTGATGCAACTTCCAGATTAGTATTCTCCTATACTGGATATGCTGATCAAATTGTTGCTGTAAATGCGAGATCTAGTATAAATGTGATCTTGCTCCAGAGTGCTTCTACACTTAATGAAGTAGTAGTGATCGGATATGGGGAGGTGAGTAAACGAGATCTAACCGGAGCCGTATCCTCCGTAAAATCAGAAGAATTAGACCAACTCAAGCCTATATCATTTGAATCTGGTCTAGCCGCCAGGGCGGCAGGTGTGCAAGTAGTTACTACGCAGGGGGGACCAGGCGAGAGTGTGAAAATTAGGATTCGAGGGGGTACTTCGATCAATGCTAGTAACGATCCGCTTTATGTGATTGATGGTTTTGCGCTCGAAGGTAGTGCCATTGGCACCGGCCTTGGAATTGGAAATAGTTCCACCAGTCCGCTAGCAGGCCTTGACCCCAGTAGTATCGAATCTGTGGAAGTCTTGAAAGATGCCTCCGCTACCGCTATTTATGGATCTAGGGGTGCGAATGGCGTGATCTTGATTACTACGAAAAAGGGACGTAAGGGTACAACAGAACTAGATTTTGAGACTTTCCAAAGCTTTGGAAACGTAGCTCGTCCGATCGAATTGCTAACGGGACAGGAGTACGTGGATTGGTTTAATGAATTTGCGCCTTGGAATCCAAATGATCCAACGGGGCAGTTCGTAGGCTCTTACCGCGACAATTTCGGTAATGATATCGACTTAAATGACCCAAGAGTAATTGTTACCAACTGGCAGGATGAGATCATGCGGACTTCCTCAGCGGCTAACTACAGGTTGTCGCTTCGTGGTGGCACAGACCGATCTCGTTTGGCAGGTGCTGTTCGTTACGTGAAGCAGGAAGGTATCATACAATCTTCGGATTTCGAGCGAGTAAGTGCTAACCTGAACTTCGACCAGGATATTAATGATCGTTTGAAAGCCGGTGTTAACATTAGTTTGGGAGCGAATACCCGTAATGGTGTGGTATCTGCGGCCTCCGAAAATGCGAATGGCCGAAATGGTATTATCACGAGTGCGATTCTATTTAGTCCAGTACAGGGTTTGACTAGATTTAATGATGCAGAATATGATGAAAACGGTCGTTTGGTTTCCTTAAGAAGTGGAGACATCAACAATCCAAACTTGTCCCTTAATGGGAATACCAACCAGACCAAGGAGATACAATCCTTTGGTAATGTTTTCGTCTCTTACCGATTGGCTAAGAGTTTGACGTTCAAGTCTGCTATTCGTGCAAACTTCTATAATAGTAAAGGACAGGCCTATTATTCTGAGCGTTTTGGTTGGGGGCAAACGGCGAATGGCCGGGCCTTTACCCGAGCGAATTCAGGCGGAGGGTTGACGTATGAGCAAAGCTTGTCTTACAATCAGAACTTTAAGAATCATAAATTAAATGCAGTAGCTGTATACGAACAGCAAGAAAGCTTCTGGGAATCGCTATTGTCACGCTCCACCGGCTTTAACCTTCCTGGGGTGAATCTAGACAATCTAGCTACAGCAACAGAAACCTTGGCTTCAGAATCAACACGTTCTGACAATGCATTGCAGTCCTTCCTGGGACGTGTGAATTATACCTTTAATGATAAATACATACTTACCTTAAGTGGTCGTTATGACGGGTCTTCTCGTTTTGCCGATGGTGCGAAGTGGGGGTTCTTCCCATCTGCAGCACTAGCGTGGCGACTAGGAGATGAGGCTATCTTGAAGGATAGTAAAGTCATCAGTGATGCTAAGATCAAGGTAAGTTATGGCGAGACCGGTAATACGCAAATTGGTTCTTTCCGTTCCTTACCCGCAGCAGGATTCTCCAGTTATATTTTTGCAGGAGATGTACTGACAGCAGGCATTTCAACCAACCGTTTGGCTAATCCTGGCTTAACCTGGGAAACGACTTCTCAAGCAGACGTAGGTATCTCGCTCTCTTTCTTTGATTACCGATTTAACCTAAACGTAGATTACTACAATAAGGATACTCGAGATCTATTGTTGGAGGTACCCCTACCTGGAAACTCTGGATATGATTTTTCCTTCCAGAATTTAGGTAAAGTGAGAAATGAAGGGTTGGAAATAGCCTTTACTTCTACCAACGTGGCTACCAAGAACTTTAGATGGAGCACCAACTTTAACATTAGCTTCAATCAAAATACCGTATTAAACCTTGGAGATGCGGAGGAATTCTTCGTACGCGCCATTGGTGACAACCAAATCAACAATGACTACATCGTACGTGTAGGAGAATCTTTGGGATCTGTTTTTGGCCATCGTGTAGCTGGTGTATACAGTTTTCAAGACTTCGTAGAATTTGATGGATTGTCCGACGCAGATGCTGCCGCTAGAATGCGTGCAGATGCTAAGGAAATGGGCATGGCTTATTACGACATCTTCTACACCTTGAAAGAAGGAGTAGTAGCTACGGGCGGTTCCACGCAGTTCCGTCCTGGTATGCCAAAGTTTGTGGATACGAATGGAGATGGCATCGTAAATGATGATGATCGAACCATTATCGGCAATACTTTACCGAAGCACTTTGGAGGTTTCACCAATAACTTCAGCTATAAGAATATTGATCTTTCCGTATTGCTATCCTGGTCCTATGGAAATGACATTTACAACAAGAACCTTAACAAAGGAAATGCACAGGCGATTCCTTTCTTCAATAAATATCGTCAAGTTCGCGATCGCTGGACACCGGACAATCCTAATACTGATGTTCCTGGTATTTGGGGTGATGGAGATGGTGGATTCACCAGTAGTGCTTACGATACCTTCCTAGAAGATGGTTCTTTCATTCGTTTGAGTAACATCACTTTGGGTTACAATTTACCAAAAACAGCTTTGGCTCGCATTGGTTTCCGCTCCCTGAGAGTATATGCCTCAGCAGACAACCTTTATGTATGGACGAATTACACTGGCTATGATCCTGAGGTAAGTGTAGGTTTCAATCAGCTTACTCCTGGCTTGGACGTGGATTCCTATCCAAGACAACGCACCTTCAGATTTGGCTTGAACGTAGGATTATAATTCTCTTTCATTAAAGAATAAAAGACACTTCAAGATGAAAAATAAAATATTCAACCTCATTCTTCCATCTGCTGTAATGCTGTTTCTGTTAGCAGCTTGTAGCGATGACTTTCTAACAGAAAAACCGACAACTTTTGTAAACCCTGACACCTTCTTAGAGGATACTCGTTCAGCTGAAATCTTCCTAACCGGTGCGTATGATGCTATTCAGCACATCGTTTCTGCGGGAGGAAATGGTCGTGATGGTATGGGTATTCACTGGGGTACCATAGCTACTGATGAGGTAGTGGTACCCGGATGGGCTGGCGACCGTAAACGTATGTTCTTGCAACAGGTAACTCCTGGGAATGTAACTGTTGGCCGTCTTTGGCGCTCCCTATACCGAGCTGTAAACGTGACCAATAGTGTAGTTGATCGCATTGGTGCCATGACGGCGGATCAGATTGCTGACGAGGACAAAAATCGTATGATTGCTGAGGCTCGCTTTCTTCGGGCAACACTTTACTTTGATTTAGTAGCTGCCTGGGAAAATGTCCCCCTAATTATAAATGAGGTAGTAAGTCTGGATAATCTAGATGTCCCACAATCTTCTCCAGAAGAAGTGTACAATTTCATTATTGAGGATCTACTTTTTGCGGAAGCTAATCTAGTAGCAGAACAAGGAGGTGGCCGAGCCACTAAAGGAGCTGCTCAGGCTTTGTTGGCCAAAGTGTATTTGCAGATGACGGGTTTCCCCTTGAATCAATCGGACAAATTTGCCCTTGCTACCGAAAAGCTAGAAGCGGTAATGAGTAGTGGCGTATATGACCTTCTACCTGTGTATTCCAATGTCTTTGACTTGGACAATGAGCAGAGTAAAGAGATGGTCTTCTCCATTGGCATGGATGGTCCCGGACTTGGAGAAGGAGGCTTGTTGAGTACTTTCTACGGCCCTAATGGTAGTGTGAATAATGGTGGTGGCTGGGGTACCTGCTATATCAACCAAGAGTTTGAGGCGACCTACGATCGCGATGATGTTCGACTGAAGCAAAACGTTGCCAAGCACAATCAAAATGCTGACGTCTTTGTAGATGGTAACAATCCAGTAAGTTGGAGAGGTTGGAAGCACCATGCTGCTAAGCCTAACAATTACGCGAACGATACTCCATTCGACAACCCGTATATCCGCTATGCCGATGTGCTTTTACTATATGCTGAGGCAAAACTTGGACAAGGTCAGCTTACCCAGGATATCATTGATCAGACCGTGAATCGAATTCGGGCTAGAGCCCGTGGGACTGCCGACGCGGTACCAGATATGGCGGCAGGCACAACAGAACAAATGGCCGAGGAACTGCTGAGTGAACGCCGTAAAGAGCTTTGCTTGGAAGGTTGGAGAAGGTTTGACCTCGTCCGATTTGGAAAATATAAAGAGCGAGTGTTAGGGATTGACCAAGGTGGATGGAGTACAGCCGGTAATCCTGGTCCAAACTATGAAGATCATGAGATCAGATGGCCTATTCCAGAAACGGAATTGGTATTGAACAGCAGCTTGAAACAAAACCCGGGCTACTAAGCTTCTCAAACCTTAAAACATTTAAAAATGAAGATATATAACTTGAAATATTGCAGTAGCCTACTATTACTTGGTGGGGTTATTGTTCTCTTCCTGTCGGGCTGCGAGGAATTCGATATTCGAGAGGGAATCCGAGAAGTAGAGTTTAAAGTTACAGCCAATACTTCCCTGATTACGGAAGGGGAAAGCATTACTTATTTTGACTCCTCACTCAACGTCAGTAGTCGTGTCTGGACCTTTGAAGGCGGGGATATTGCCACTTCTGATCAAGCACAATTAGATGTGAACTATCCAACGGCAGGTCGGTATGGTACGACTTTGGAAGTTACATTTGCTGATGGGGGCACGAAAGACCGCTTGTTTTACGTGGATGTCGAGCCTACAGTAGCAGCCGACTTTGATGCCAATCTACGAACCGTTGTAGTCGGAGCACAAGTAGAATTCACGAACCTGACGACAGGACTGGACAATCAAGCTAATGTTCTTGCGATCAATGATGAGACCCGAGAGAAGGAAGCACCTGTCTATCAATGGACCTTTGAAGGAGGATCTCCTACGACTAGTACAGATGAAAACCCAGTGGTAAACTATCCCAATACGGGTACTTTTAGGGTTTCTTTGGTGGCTACAAGATATGCACCAGAAAATGTCAGTACCGTAGAAAAAGTAGGGTTTATCAATGTGGTGGACGTGAATGTGATATCGCCAGCTACTGTTGATTTGACGAAATTTGGATCCCAATTGAATCTGACTTATCCGGAAGGCTTCAGCACTATACCTGATGACGAACTAGGAAATTTCTCCTTATCGGTAGATGGAAATGATAGCCCAATTTCATCTATCAGTATCGATGCCAATGATGACAAAGTACTAGTACTAACGCTGGCGAATCCTATTGTAGAAGATAATGCTGCTATTGTCCTAAATTATGGGGGAGGTAGTCTTTTCGCTACTTCTGGTTCTTTGGCGGCACCGATCATCGACTTCAACGTGACCAATTCGGTAGTGAACCTATGGAGTGGTAATGTCGGCTTTGAAGAAGGTGCAGCTGGAGCATTTCCGCCTAGCTGGGGTACATGGAATCCTACACAGGGGGTGAATAATAACGAATTCTATGAAACAACAGAGGACGATGTGAAGGTAGGGGCGCGAGCCTTAAAGATCTCTTATGACGGTTCTGGTGATCAGTGGATCTTGGACAATAAAGTACCTGCGGATGTAATTGCTGGAGGTAATTACAGAGTAACCTTCTGGGCCAAGTCTACCATGGATGGCGCCATTTTCGATATTAGAGTGATCGAGAACGGCTGGGCCGCAGCGAATGATCCTCAAGATGTGTCGCTTACTTCAGATTGGCAGCAGTATTCTTTTGACTTTGTAGCGAATGATGCCGGTGCCATGAACCGTAAGATTTGGTGGCAATTGCCAGGCTCCGCGGAGTCCTTCGAGGTATTCGTGGATGATCTCAAGTTGTACTATTTGGATTAAGCATACATTCCAGTTTTTAACATAATTCCCGATCAGGGGACCTAAATTATGCGAGACTTCTGAGGCGATTGGGCTTTAGAAGTCTCGTTTTTCTAGAACCATGACCGATACCATCAAGAAACTTCAAGCTGTGACGCTTCTCCTATGCTCAACATTTGCTCTGCTCGCCCAGGAGGGTGCATTCGTTGACGTATCCTCCGGATTGGATCTTTTTGCCTTTGGGGGTGTACAAGGGATAGCCGTGGGAGATTACAATAATGATGGCTTTGATGATCTCTATGTCAGTGCCGATGTGGGACGGAATAAACTCTTCCAAAACAATGGAGATGGTAGTTTCTCAGAGGTGGCCAGCAGCCTGGGTTTAGACATTGCAGCCAAGAGCAAAAGTGCTATCTGGGGAGATATCAACAATGATGGATACCCTGATTTATACCTGGCGAATCTAATCAGCAATGATCAACTTTTCCTTAATCAAGGAGATGGTACCTTTAGAGACATCACCAGCCAGGCGGGTATAGAAAATCTAGCAAACCCCAGTTCTGTGAATATGGCAGATGTCAACAATGATGGCTTCCTCGATATCTATGTGTCCAATTTGGCAGCAGAAAACATCCTATACCTGAATCAAAAAGATCTTTCCTTTCAGAATTATACCCAGCAATCTGGCGCTACGGATACAGGAAGTTCCATGGGGTCCATCTTCTTCGACTATGACAAGGATGGCGACCAAGATCTATTTCTCACTCATGATCATGCCGAGCCTAGTTTTTTGTATCAAAATGATGGAACAGGGCATTTTACCGAAGTAGGCGAAACGGCCAATGCGAATGTGCAGGGGCTAGGTATGGGCATAGATATCGGCGATATTAATAGGGATGGTTACACGGATATTTACATTACTAACTTATTTAAGAATACTCTTCTACTCAATAAGGGGGATGGGACCTTCGAGAACATTTCCGCCAGTGCAGGGATAGAGGATTATGGGATGGGTTGGGGCACTACCTTCATTGACTATGATCGAGATGGTTGGGTAGATATATATGTCGCTAATGACTCCGATTTTTCACCTTATCCCAATGTACTATATCGAAATTTGGGTGATCATACCTTCTCCGCGGTAGAGCTTCAGAAAGCGGTGAGTAGCACAGCACAAAGCTATGCAGCTGTTTGTCTGGACTATCAGCAGGATGGTCAATTGGATATGGCGGTGGCAAATAGAGGAGTAGAAGATCATTTTCAGCTGTTTGAAAACACAAATCGTACGGGAAATTGGATCGGTATTAAATTAACAGGCGTAGAAAGTAACCAGAATGCCATCGGAACTAAGTTGCGGATGGTTGATGAATTTGGGCATATTCACTACAAAGAACTGACTGCTGGGCATGGTTGGACAAGCCAGAATAGCGCTATCCTATTTATCGGACTGGGTGAGGCCACTGCCATCGATAGCCTTAGCCTGTCTTGGCCATCCGGATTGGAACAACAGTTGGATGGGCCAGCAATCAATCAATACTATACCATTGTCGAAGGCGATTTACCAATGGAGGGAATCATAAGCAAACCTTTGATTACCGCTACTCCCCTACTCGATCGGGTGGATAGCGGCCTGCAAGTAAGAGTCTTTCCCAACCCCGCACATGATAGAGTTCAACTTCAGGTGGAATCTGAGAATTTAGCCGAGCTAGAAATCAAAGTGTTTGACGTATTGGGTACACTACAGTATACCCAACACATCAATCGACCTGTAAACAAGAATCAACCAATTGAATTAGACCTAAGCCGATTTTCCCAACAACGGCTATTGTTTTTGCAAGTGCGATCAGCTAATCAGGTAGCCACGCAAAAGGTAATTCTTGAGCATAGGTTATGAAAGAAAACTACTTTTAACCTGATTGACCAGCTTAGTACCATCCGGGTCCGCAGCGGTTTTTAAATGGCAGAGCGCTTCCGCCCATGCTGAAGTACGAACTCGAAGTGGCGGTTCTTCTTGCTGTGCTACTTCGAGAATAACTTGTGCCACCTCAGCTCCGGTCTGATATATCTGTACGGTTTCTTTGTCGGCACGGGCTTGGGTGCCCGACATGTATTTTTCAAATATGGACAGATACTCCCCGGAAGCCAACTGCCCCTCGGCGGATGCGGTGCTAGCAATAGCAGACTTCATAAACTCAGTGCTGATACCGCCTGGTTCAACAATACTCAGTTTGATATTAAAGGGATCACTGATGTAGGAGGCTAGGCTTTCCGTATATCCCTCCACCGCGAACTTGGCACCACAATACAACTCATTAAATGGCTGTCCGACCAACCCACCTACTGAGGTGATATTAATGATATGGCCAGCTCGTTGCTTCCGCATAAAGGGGATAACTGCTCTACAACAATACACTACACCCAGATAGTTGACGTCGGTTACCCACTTGACTTCCTCAATGGTAGCCTGTTCCGTCGTTTTGCCAAATCCAGCTCCAGCATTGTTAATAAGCATATCGATTCTTCCGTCGGCCGCTACGATGGATTCCACAGCCGCTTGGATCGAATCTAATTCCGTCACATCCAGTCGAATCAAGCTAATGTCTAGACCGTCTGCTGCTGCTTGCTCCTTCAGGGCCTCCCCTTTTGCAAGATTTCGCATGGAAGCATAGACCTTGAAGCCATTTTTTGCAAAAAGTAATGCACTTTCATAACCTACTCCACTTGAGGTTCCGGTAATTAAAACATTTTTTTTCATGTGATTTCTTTTTTGGAATGAACATTCATTCCACTGCAGATTCAAAAAAATTTTATGCCTTGATCGCATCCCAAGTCAAGCGCAATTGATTATCCATGGCCTTGGTCGATGCTTTATTTTCTTCATTAAAATGCCATCTCAAATGGGATAGGATCGTACCCCCTAGAAATTGTAATAGCTCATTGACCGCAATTTCCTTGATGATGCCCTCCGCTTGTCCCTGCTTCAGTAGACGGATCACAGGCTCTATCGCCTTATAGCCAATGGCTCTAGTCTCCTCTGTAATAATCGGAGAGGCCTGCAATTGCTCCATAAACTTGAAATAGAGTGGGTTTCGCATAAAAAAGTCAATTGCAGTTCTATAATACAACTCAAATTGGCTTTTAACGGGTTCATCATGGAACAAGGTTTCCAAAATCATAGCCTCCTGCTGCTTGATGTCTACATATATGGCGTTGATCAAGGCCTCTTTATTCTCGAAATGATTGTAGATGGTACCCATTCCCGTCTTGGCTGCTGTAGCAATGGCAGACATGGGGGCGGCATGGATGCCTTTCTCCACTAACAGCTGTAGGGCCGCTTTCTGTATTTGCTGTTTCTTATCCACGGCGCAAAGGTATGAGATTGGAATGAACATTCCAAGTTTGAGGAGATAAGTGCTGTTGATGATAACTCGATTGAACTTAATTCAAAAAAAATCCGACTCGACCGAAGGATATGATCAAATCAGTGGTCTAACCTGCAAAAAGAATCTCTTCTAACAATTTTTAACAAATGAAATACAACAGAGCATTAGCATTATTCCTCCTTCTAGGAGCTATTACTTTAATTTCGATCACGTCCTGCAAAAAGGATGAAACTTGCGTCGAAACCACCTGGTACGAAGATGCGGACGAAGACGGTTTGGGCAACCCGGATGTTACTATGACTTCCTGTGAACAACCTGATGGATTTGTGGCAGACAACTCAGATACCGATGACACGGGGGGCACCTATTCATTGCACGCCGCTTTCGCCGAGTTTGACAGCGAGAACTTTACAATCTATCTGGATGGCGCTGAAGTGGTAATCGAATCTAATGGTTTACCCAACCATACCTCCCCCTACTGGTCAAATACAACGGAACGTACCCTTAATGGCCCGATGGGGGCTCATACCACGCCAGCAGCGTCCGAGGACCATCCATTATTCGTAGCTCCAACTGCTACCTCTTTCGAGCAAATGGCACCTGGAAATATTGACGATTTTAATGGGTCATATACCTTGCGCGTACCCGTTAATCCTGAATTAGCATCTAGTTCCTCCTCAACAGGTTTAGGGCCTATCGGTATTGCGATCAGTGGATCAATGATCTACAATGACCAGGAAGGGCCTAATGTACCGCTAGATGATGCGGTGATTTCCTTAGATTACAATGGAGCACATACCGGACCACAAAGCTACCATTATCACCTAGAGCCGAAGGCTTGGACAGATGATGATGGCAATTTGATCGGTATTATGTCTGATGGATTCTTTTTATATGGTCGTAGAGATCATGATGGCAGTTATCCAACGGACTTGGATGCTTCCGGTGGTCACTTTGGTCCTACCCCTCATAATCCGGATGGGGAATATCATTATCATGTTCAAAACGAATTATACTTAAACCAGTACTACATTCTATTTCCTGGAGATATTCAAGGGACGCCCAATGATATTAGATAAACTCGCTACAATGATTTTGCTATTGATCTGTTTCAATGCTTGTCAGGATTCAATTCCTAAATCATTGCAGACCTATTCTAAAATTAGCAGACCAATCCATCAAGATTCATTAGTATTGGTCCCTGAAAGAGGCCTTGTCCACTATTTGGGCAAGCCCTTTTCAGGGGTTGCTGTCTCTTTTTATCCTAATGGGAAAATTGCCCTGAGTAATGAGTACCTGGAGGGCAAGAAGCATGGCGTATGTACTAGATGGTTTGCGGATGGTACGATAAGCTACGAAAGCGAATATATCAATGGTAAAAAAGATGGGCGTACGAGAACGTGGTGGAGAAATGGTAAGCTTCGCTCCGAATCGGAATTAAAAGAAGGAATCTCGCAGGGAACTCAAAAGCAATGGTATAAGAGTGGAGCACTGTTTAAGGTAAGAAACATAGTCGATGGCAGAGAACAAGGACTTCAACGATCTTGGCGTGAGAATGGTAAATTATACAACAATTATGAAGCTAAAAATGGAAGAATTTTTGGCTTGAAGAGAGCCGAATTGTGCTTTGAGCTTGATAATGAGAAAATCAGCGCTGGTACTGGAAGCTGATTTTATACCGAGAACCAATTACTGTGACTAGACCCTATTGTTGCACTACGCAAGTAGTGCACAATAGGTACTTCAGCTTGGCTGAAAGAGCCAGCTACTTTCTTTAAATCTACAAGAGGAATTGATTCGCCGGAAAGCTTTCAAGGTTAATTGAGCATAACTTACAGGACATCATCTCCTCTTCTTCCCTTCAGAAAAGGATGGTCGTTAGAACTCCATCCAAGTAAGCTGCTTCCAATTCTCCTTCACAAAAGCTTGAGGCTTGCCCGGCGTAGATCTCCCATTTGCCACAATAGCTGTGATCTGTTCTTTGAGTTGTTCTACTATTTCGGGATGTTCGAGGACGAGGTTGTTGGTCTCACTTGGATCTACCTCTAAATCATACAGTTCATACAGCGGTTCATCTGGCTTAGGCTCCACAAAGGACGGCTTCAAGGATCCGCCTGATCCGCGGAACATATTGAGCTTCCACTTACCAGCCCGAATGGCGAAATGACCGCTGGCCGAATGGTGAATGACCGGCCCTCTCATAGAACCGTCGTTTTGCTCTCCGGTAAGAAGCGGTAATAGATTGTAGCTGTCTTCCGCCGCATCATCTGGGAGGGCAACCCCCAGGATGGCGGCAATGGTCGCCAAATAATCCGTTTGACAAACCGGGATATCTGCGCGGCTACCAGCCTTGATTACCGCCGGCCAACGCATCAGGTAAGGTACTCGATGACCACCTTCATAAATATCTCTTTTCCCCCCTTTAAAATGGAGGCTACTAAAATGCCCGAAGGTATCTCGCTGGTATTCGTAATTGGTTTCCGCACCATTGTCAGAAGAGAAAATCACCAAGGTATTCTCGGCAATTCCGTGGGCATCCAATGCATCTAAGATTTGCCCTACCCTATGATCGGTTTCTTCCATAAAGTCACCATAATTTCCGCAATCAGTCCGTCCACGAAAATCAGGGTGTGTACAATGTGGCAAGTGAGGGCTGGTCAGTGGAAGGTAGAGAAAAAATGGCTTGCCTTCTTTGGCCTCGCTTGCTGCCTCCTTAATATACGCCTCCGCCTTGGCTGCAAAAGTTTCTAATACCAATTCATCATTAAAGGAAGGAGCAGCCTCGATCCATCCCCCACCCTTTCCGGGTTCCTTTTCAAATGGTGGGGTCATCCGGTAATCGTTCGGGTTGACGGCATCCCGGTAACTTCTTGGATCGGTCACCTTTTTCTTTTTAGTCCATAAAATCGGAGGATCTAATACCTTGTCATTCTCGAGATAGGTCAGGATTCCATAATTCATAGAAGCGGGGATCCCGAAGAAATAATCAAAACCATGTTCTATTGGCCCTTCTTGAAAAGGCGCCGACCAGTCCCTGCCTTGGCCTTTCTTTCCAACAAAATCCATTTGCAGATGCCATTTCCCGATCATGGCCGTTTGATAGCCCTGCTCTCGCAACAAGGAGGCAATGGTCATTCGTCCTGGTTCTATCAGACAAGGTCCGTCAGCCCTCAAGACTCCTTTCTTCAGGGAGGTTCGCCAACTATACCTACCCGTTACTAGAGAATACCTAGAAGGCGTACATACACCATCACTGCTATGCCCATCGGTGAATATCATTCCCTCCCTGGCGATTCTATCAATATTAGGCGTTTGAAATTTGGCATCGGGATTCAGCGCGCTAACATCACCGTAGCCTTGATCATCGGTGTAGATGATGATGATATTGGGGGTAGGCGCTTCTTTTGCGCAAGAGGAAAGCCCGAAAGCCCAAAGTCCCAATACAGATAAAATCGACCACCATGTGTTAACTGAGTCTGCCATGTTATAGATTGTGTGTTGACATTAACATCGTTGTGAAAGGATTTTCAAGTTGACGCTTGAGTCTTTGAGATATGATTGTGTAATAGCCTAGTGCACCATTCCCCGTCTTGTCGACGATGTTTTTGGCATCGATAAAGGCTTTAGATATCGAATCAATTCTATATTCGGTCTCTTTAATTTTTATTTGTTTAAAGGGTCTGCTTGCTTATAACATTCCTTTATCTGATTATTCGTCATTAGATAAATCTGGGCAAAGGCTGACTTATGATCGGAATACCCTGCTATGT
>JAHQWA010000187.1 GCA_019634045.1 Saprospiraceae bacterium | reverse complement strand
GGTTGATGGTGGTAGTTGTTTTGCCAACTCCTCCTTTTTGATTTGCAATCGCAATGACTTTTCCCATGATTGAATTTAAGGTTGATAATCTATATTGGTGTAATGATAGATGTCTGATTAATATTATAGGTGAACTTCTTCACCGATGGTCGGCAAAATTAATGCTTTTCCTTTATCTGCAAAAGCTTTTTTTGCTGCTTCATGATCTATTTTGATATATCCAAAGGTATCGTAATGACAGCCAATGATCGTATCGCATTCAATAAACTCCGCAGCAATGGCCGCATCCTCGTAACCCATCGTGAAATTATCTCCGATCGGTAAGATGGCAAAATCTAGTTTAGGACAAGTCATTGGAATCAATTTCATGTCCAGTGTCAAAGCGGTATCCCCAGCGATATAAAAGGTTGTTTCGTCATTCCAAACCACAAATCCTCCCGGATCTCCTCCATTGCTTCCATCCGGCAAACTACTGGTGTGGATGGCATTTACATACTTGGCGGTCCCAAAGTCAAAAGCAGCCTTACCCCCGTGGTTCAAGGGGTGGCCTTTGATCTCTTTTTGCCCAAACCAACTCACGACTTCAAAGTTAGAGATAAGGGTAGCACCAGTTCGTTTTGCGATGCGCTCTACATCTGCCACATGATCCCCATGTCCGTGAGTGACCAAAATATAGTCAGCTGGAATACTGTCTACATCAATATCTTTAGCCAATTCATTGGGGCTAATAAAGGGGTCAATAACGAGAGACTTTCCTTGTGTTTCAATCAAAAAACTGGCATGGCCGTAATAGGTGATCTTCATGACTTTAGTTTTTTTGGGACATTCGTCCGCATTAATTTGCTATGTGGAAGGATAGTATTCCGGAATGTTAGATCAGTAAGAAGACCCGAATTTAGCCAGACTTTGGCATAAAATCTAGGAAATGGATCAATCATTTTTCCTGAGGTACTGGATGGCAATCACACCTTCAGCTTCGAGTTGATGACCTACTTCCCAGGTCTTAGGGATGCCTTGTAGATCTGCCTGCATTCTTCCAGTAGCGTAGTCCGAAATTAAATGGCTATACAGCAACCAAACTTCGCTTTTATCTATCGGGAGTGTTTCCAACCAAGCCGCAGGATATTCATCCCACTTGGCCCTATAAGATTGGACCTGATTCACATACGGATGGAATTCATGCAGTGCTTGATAGAAGGCAAAGGCTGGTTCAGCTTCATGGTTCACATAGATAGGCGTAGGCGCTTCTATCATTGGATTTAACTGTACTAGAACAGGCCGCAATTCTTCAATCTTCAACGGAGCCCAAAGGTATTCTGGTCCCTTCTGTAATGGAAGTAACAAGGCAATAGGGATAAGTAATAAGTAGCGGAAGCTAAGTCTTTTACCTCTGATGCTGAATGATCTTCTGTCTAGCCCTTGAAAGGAATAAGCAAAAATCAAATAGAGTAATGGCAGAAAGAACAAGGTGAGCCTAGGGATCAGGGAATACAGACCAAATGCAGAGGCCACCCAAGCAGTAAGAATAGGTAGTCCTAAGATGATCAGCAAATATCCTGCGCGCCGATATAAATGAACAAGCCCAATGACGAGTCCCAAACCTCCCAGTAAATAAGCCAAGAAGGTGAACCCAAAAGTAGAACGCAAAATGGATTGTAATACCCCCCCAGCTTGCTGCCAAGCTGAAGCCTTAAGCCAATTCGTTGGGAAAGAGAATTGACTGTGGTAGTCAATTAAGGCATCCTTGCCTAAGTCGAACCTCAAGATAAGCAGATAGTATATACCAAAACTGAGCAACCAACTGCAGAGCGTCAAGCCCCAGAACAATAACCGACGAATACTGCCCTCACGCCAGCACTTTAATGCCACAAAAACGCCAATTCCAAAAAGGACAAAAACACTGTACATGGAAAACCAGGGAGCACAGCACCCTACCACGCCCCAGCTCAGGTAAAAACGAGTGGACAGAACAGCAGCTGAATTGTTTTCCTGTTTATGCAGCCTGGTCCGTAATAAGAGGAAAACCAACAGTAGAGCTACCATCGCATCGCTGCTGTATTGCTTTACCTCTGTATGATACCGCACAAATAGGGTGGAAAAGCTCATCCAACTGATCGGAATCAAATAGGCTAGACCGGTCAACTGTAGCTGTTGACTTATCCGAAGCACTAGCCAAAGACTGAGGGTGCCGGCGAGTAATGGCCAGGCTCGCAATGCCCATTCATTAGCGCCCATCAATAAAGTAAAGCATTTGGAGATGCAAAGGAAAAGGGGCGGTGCGTACTGATCGTAATCCAGGATTTGGAAAAAAGATGAAAATCCTTTCTCCACAATATTGCGAGCCAGGTTAGCTTCATCAATAAAGAGAGAACGATTTTGCCCAAAAACAATTAGGCGTAGAACAATCCCGATAAACAGGATGGCTACGCCTAATTGTTGGGAGCTGAATTTAATTTTCACATCCCAAATGTATAAAACTATCTTCTATCGGAAAGGAACCACTAGTGGTAATCTAGCCTGTGCTCCTTTCACAGTGGTAATCTCTTTGATCTGCTTGTAATATGGGTACATATCGCCCATCTTGGTGCGTACAAATTGGTCTTGGATGGCTTCGGTATCGCCGGTGCCTGTAAGTTCCTCGATCAACTGTAACAGCGGCTCTTTGATCTTAGGATAGGTTGAAATGCGATATTCATCAAGCTCACTCATATTAGCCGCTACGTTGATCGCATCTTCAAGGTCTCCAATTCGATCCACCAGGCCAATTTCCAAGGCTGCCGTTCCCGTCCAAACCCGGCCTTCAGCTATGTTCCGGACCGTACTTTCAGGAATATCTCGGCCTTCGCTCACCCGATTTATGAAAATATCATAAAGACGGTTAGTCTGGTTCTGATAGAGCGCTCGTTCTGCCGGAGACATATCGTAAATGGTATTCAACCCTAGTGAGAATTGCCCCGTTTTGACGGTGTCAAAGTGAATGCCCATCTTCTCGTTGAAAAGCTTCTGGGTACTTGGAATAAGACTGAATACACCGATGGAACCAGTAATTGTATTTTCCTGAGCTAAGATACTATCTGCCATACATGCAATGTAGTAGCCACCCGATGCGGCATAATCTCCCATGGAGACGACCACTGGTTTACCCGCTTCCTTCAAAAGACTTAAGGAACGCCACATATTTTCAGACGCCATTGCTGAACCACCTGGTGAATTCACCCGTAGCACTACAGCTTTCACTTTGCTATCCTTGCGTAGTTTATCAATGATCTTGACATATTTCGTATCGCCTGTGGTACCAGGAGAACCAGAACCATCAAGAATAGTACCTTCGGCATAAATTACGGCTATCTTATCTTTAGCACTGAGGTTCAACTTAGGAGGATTGCTGCTGTAGTAGTTTTGGATACTCACCAATTTCACCTTATCATCCTCACTCAATCCAATCGCATCTTTCAATTCACTAATGGCATTGTCTCTATATCCAATGCCGTCAATTAGACCTAAGTCTAGTGCTTTGTTAGGATCACTAGCGCTATATTCATCAGCAATCTTTTTAAGTTCTGCCGGACTGATATTTCGCGATTCACCCACTTGTTCTACGTAGTGATCATACAGGTGATTAATGAATTCCCGGATCTGCAACTTATTTTCTTCGGAAAGATCATTTCTACGATAGGGTTCTGTAGCTCCTTTGAACTTACCGGCGTAGAGCACCTGCATCTTGATGCCCAATCGATCCAACATATCCTTGTAGAATCCTACAGAAGCAGAGAAGCCTCTGAAATCAATGGTACCTAGCGGACCAACATGTACCCGATCCGCAACAGAAGCCAGGTAATAAGCCCCTTGCGTATAGTATTTAGAATAGGCGATCACAAATTTGCCTTGGTCTCTGCACTCCTGCAGCGCGTCCCGAAGCAGGTCTGAACTAGCAAAGTTGACTGGAACCGACTGCATTTCAAGGAATATCCCTTTGATCTTATCGTCGGTAGCGGCTACCTCTAGGGCATGTATGTAGTCGTGGAGCCCTAATATCTTTTGATTTTCGAGGTCCAGTGGAGCGGCCTCGACATTATTGGTTTGCTCTGGAATGGGTTGATTGAAGGTCAAATGCAAAACGGAATTAGCACTGATGGGGGTTGGTTGGCTACCACTAGCAGCGATGGAACTGAAGATAGCCACGGAAAGTAAACTAAGTACAATACTCCCCACAATAAATCCTAAACAAGAAGCGAAAAAGAACTTAAAAAATTGTTTCATCTATTTGTGTTTAAAGCGCGAAGTGAAAGTAGATTTTACACTAAAAGACCACGGTTAACTATTGGGGTTTCACTCCGCATCAAGCGGTAATTTTCTGGTCACGAATATAGCCAGCACCAGACGAAAAACGGTTTTTTTTTAGATCAAGTTGCTGTAAACATGGATGTGGAGAGCGAAATATCAGGTTTTGGTCAGGAGGAGACAGTTGGAGACTTAGATGAGCCACCGCTGGGATGGTGGCCAAAACGAAATAGGCAGAAAAGAAAAATCCCGCATCTTGAGTGATCAAAATGCGGGAAATAGTTTGATTAAAATTTTAGCATCCTTCTTATTTCCTGTTCTTCTTTGGTGTCGGCCTCCAGGACCTCTGCCTCGAAGATGTGCTTGGATGCACCCTTTGGAACAGCTTTGAATTGTTCAGGACGAACCAAGGCTATTTCTTGATTGGCCGTTACAATCCATAGCATGTTATCCGAAAGGGTATTATATGCAATAGGCGTGTTTCTCGTTGCTAAGAAGCGGACCACGGTGTTGCGTGTTTTGTCCACTAAGTATGCGGGAAGATTATCCAATGGATTCCCATCGGTATCTACAAATTTGGCTTTAACCGTTTGTTCCAGCGGAGCAACTGGTCGGTCACAGTTCCAGATGCCAAAGCCCGTCGCGCGGAATTGATTGCGGACCTTGCGTTTTTGCATCGCATAAGCCAAGTCATCTCCAGCCGACTGATCTTGTCCGGCGAAGAGTTCATCCTCTAGGGCAAGTCTAAGCGTCTGCTTTGCTTGGCGATAGTCAGCCAAAAGCTTGGCCTTTTCTTCAGAGATATTGGCCTCATATTTGGCCAAGGCTTCTTCATAAGCTGCCCGATCAGCTTCGTATTGATTCTGGGCTTTGTTGAAGCCTTCCCCCGTCAGAACGCGATTGATGATCATAGGAACTTCCGTGGTGCCGCTGAAGTAGGTGATTTCGTATTCCCAGGCTTGCAATTTTCTTAGTCGAGCTCCTTCCCACTCGACTTGCAAGGATCGGGTATCAAAATCTACATTCTTTGGCGAAACTTCCCAGATGATGTTATCAATCTGCGTCCTAAGCTCCTGTTTTTCTGATGCTGGAATACTCTGTTCATCTAATGAGATGACAAAGCCTTCTGGATCTATAGAGAAAGTGGGTTGGCCACTACGAGCTTTTTGTGGCTTGACAGGAGCAATGGGTTGAGGGAAGCGCGAGTTTAGGGTCGCTTCGTTTTTCTCTTTTTCTGCATCAAGTGCAGCTAGTGATTCTTTATATGTATTAAGTGCTGAATAGGCAGGATCTTGTGGGTTAACCGTAGGTAAAATATCATCAATAATCTCTAGTTTGTCAATATCTTGGTATACCCATTTACGGGCAGCAGTATCCAACTGATAGATATTATAACTAGGAGGAACATTGATATCAGGGACATCAATTTGCGACACCAAGGAGACATCGATATGTTTCCCAGGAGCCATATTGACTCTTTTACCGTTTTGCTCAGCATAGATTTCGATCATGCCAGCTGATTCCAATGTGTAGCGCACATTGGCTGAATCGTATACCATAGGAATACCCGATAGAAAGAAGTCCACATAGTCGTGCATTTCACGATAACGGATCTCCACCTCACCGGTAATTAGTTTGCCGCGATCGTCCATGAAAGCTGCAGCGGGGACGACCAGTCTTGAACCACTTGCGTACTCGTAGACACCTCCTTGGTTTACATCTACCTTATAGCTCGTAAAAGTGGGCTCAACATCGGCGATAGGAGGCATGACATAGGGCATCTCCTCAAAGTAGGCAGTTTGCTGTTGCTGATAGTCAACAGGATTTATACCCCAAAGAATGAGGAGCAAGGCGATAGCTGCTGCAACGGCACCTCCATAGTAGTAGAGTCGCCTAACTCGCCCCGTATTTTTTTGGCCTTTATTAGCCTCCAATTGGTCCAGTAGAGCGTCGAAGTCCATATGCTGGGCTATTCGCTCCTGACTGGGCTGCTTTGGATTGATTACTATTTTGTAGTTTTTCTTCATCGGAATACTTTTTGGAAGAAAAAGAAGGCCTGATCCTTACCGTGGTAGGATGGAAAAAAGGAAGCAATATTTTCGTTAGTAAATGACATAATGCTTAATTTCCTTGTGATGAATTGGCAATCTTTTTTTTCATTCGTTCCAAAATCCGGTATGTTCTCACCTTTGCGTTGTTTTCCGTAATTCCCGTAATCTCGGCTACTTCCCGAAAGGAGCGTTGCTCAAAAAAACGGAGTTCGATTAGTTGCAGATCCCCTTGTTTTAGTGTGTCCAAGGTCGCTAGTAGCTGTTGTCTCATTCCTTCTGTGTCCTGTTCGTCTAATTCATCTATCATATCCGTAAAAGAACTTTCCTCCATACTGACTACTCTGTTTTTCTGCGTGGCGCGGTAGTGTTGGGCTACTTCATTGCTAGCAATGCGGTAAAGCCAGGCGGAAAAAGGTACTCCTTTATAAGAGTAGGAATTAATCCTTTGTAGGGCTTTGAGGAATACTTGCGAACAGATGTCAGCGGTAAGTTCTTCTTGATTGGTTCTTCTGAAAATGAAACGAAAAATAGGTTCGTAATAGCGGTTATATAGCGGACGGAATCGCGCGGGGTCACGTTGGGCTGCCTGTACTTCAAGCCACTCCTCCTGCATATGCTCCACGGAAACAGACTTCTTAGACATACTCATGCCTACGTTTTTTATATGGCTTCGGCTTAATTGAAGTTTTGAAAACATCAAATGTACATTTTTTAGCCCAAAATTGCTATCATGAGAACCTCGCTTACCGTCTCATTTATTATTCGGTTGATTTTACTACCATAATGCTAGCTTTCTGAAAAGGTACACCCCTTCGAAATTTTTTTTCAAAAAATATTACTTTTACTGGAAAAGGGGATATAGAGGCTATCTGAAAGTATCTCTCTGGTGATCAAGAATATCTTTCACCTCAACTTATTTCACGTTTTGCTTTAGGAACAGAAAATCCCTGAGGTAATCCTAACTCTACCACAGTCCGCAGACATTTTCAGATAGCTTCAAGAAAAGAGGAGCTTTGCATTCACTAAATCTCCGGTATGAAATTTCGTTTATTGTCAGGGCTAGGAATAGCCCTGCTGTTGCTGTTAGGATATCTGTTTTTCTTTCCCGTTCAAGTCGATCCAGTCTCCTGGAGGCCACCACGTGCCCCCGCCCTTGATGGTAAGTATGAAGTCAATAATAAGTTGGGTCGCGTATTAGTACTATATGAAGATGGATGTGAGGCCTGTGAGGATGTAGCTATCGATGGGCAAGGCCGGCTCTACGGCTCAAGTGCTTCTGGAGAGATCATACGTTTTGACGGAAGTAAATCTGAACCAGAACTATTTTCTAATACAGGGGGGAGGCCGCTCGGAATGCATTTCGACTTTTTAGGTAATCTCCTAGTAGCAGATGCAGATAAGGGATTGCTTTCTATCGACCCGGCAGGACAGCTTACTACCTTGGCAACGGCACATAATGAATTAGCTTTTGGGATGACCGATGATGTAGAAGTGGGCCGCGACGGGAAAATTTACTTTTCAGATGCCACGTATCGCTTCGATATCCATGACTATAAGATGGACCTGCTGGAGCATCGACCAAATGGGCGTCTGATGGAGTACGATCCTGTGCTTCAGGAAACCAAGCTTCTACTGGATGACCTATATTTTGCCAATGGCGTAGCTGTCGCTGCTGACCAGTCTTTTGTTTTGGTAGTGGAAACAGGTGCGTATCGGGTACGTAGGTATTGGCTAAAAGGGAACCGAGCGGGACAAAATGACGTCTTTATCCAAAATCTTCCTGGTTTTCCAGATGGCATTTCTCGAGGTTCCAATGGCGTGTTTTGGCTCACTTTGGTTTCGCCCAGGAATCCACAATTGGATAAACTCATGGTAAAACCATTCCAAAGAAAGATCTTGGCTCGCTTACCAGCAAGTTTACAACCTGCTCCGGAACGATACGGCTTTGTTTTGGGTATTAATGAAAGGGCTCAGATTCTCTACAACTTACAAGATCCCGAAGGCAAGTTCGCCCAAATCACCAATGCCCAAGAATATGAAGGGCAGCTATATCTGGGGTCCCTAGCCGACAATGGGATCGGAACCATTCAACGACCGCGATAATGACAAAAACAAGTTTGTTGCAAACCGCTTATGATCCGGAAGCTTTTCGGAGCATGGGGTATCAATTAATTGACGAGTTGGCAGATTATTTAGCCACCTGTCAAGCAGGAGGAGAGGGAATGCCCGCCAATCCTTGGATCAAGCCAGATGCCGCTAAGCAGCGCTGGAGCCCTGCTTTGGACAAGGTTGGGTCAGTATCCAGCTTGCAAATCCTTTCGGATACCTTAAAGGAAGGGGTACATTTGCATCATCCCAAATATATGGGGCATCAGATTAGCCCTCCGATTCCTATCACCGCACTAGCAGGACTGGTGAGTGACTGGATGAATAATGGGATGGGCGTCTACGAGATGGGCGTGCCGGGTTCGACCATGGAGCATTTGGTCATCAAGAAGGTGAGCAAGCATATGGGTTTCTCCGAGGCTGCGGATGGCTTCATTACATCTGGGGGCACCCTAGCCAATACGACGGCCCTATTGGCAGCGAGAAGTATCAAGGCCCGACAGAGGGTGTGGACCGAAGGACATAAAGAACCGCTTGCATTGATGGTTTCGGAAGCGGCTCATTACTGTGTAGATCGAGCTGTGAAGATCATGGGATGGGGAGAGACAGGCATTATCAAAGTACCTGTAAACGATCGATACCAGATGGATACGGGGCAACTGGAACATTTGTATCAATCGGCTACTGAGGCGGGGACACAGGTAATTGCGGTCGTGGGGAGCGCTTGCAGTACTGCCACTGGCTCATTTGATGACCTGGAGGCTATCGCTACTTTCTGTCAGCAATATGATCTTTGGTTTCATGTAGATGGTGCGCATGGTGCTGCGCTGGCATTTTCAGGGAAATATAAAGATAGAGTCAAGGGGATCGAATTAGCCGATTCCGTGGCGATGGATTTCCATAAGATGTTGCTTACCCCATCGATTACTACTGCTTTGATTTTTAAGGAAGGTACACACAGTTATCAGACCTTTAGCCAGCGTGCAGATTATCTATTCGAACAGGCTGACCCAGAGTGGTTCAATTTTGCGAAAAGAACTTTCGAATGTACCAAGTTGATGTTGGGGCTAAAAGCCTTCATGACCTTAAGTCAGTATGGGGTTGAACTTTGGGACGAGGCTGTTACCGCAGTAATGGATTTGAGTCAAGCCTTCGGGGAAATGATCAGGAATCATCCTGCTTTTGAACTAGCAGTAGAACCCGCCTGCAATATTGTTTGCTTCAGGTATAAGGGAAACGACTTATCAGTAGCTGAACAGAATCAGTTGAACGAACAAATTCGCCAAGCGCTCTTGGAAGACGGGGAATTCTATATCGTGAAGACCTGGTTGGGGGAGGGGCTTTGGTTAAGAACGACCCTGGCCAATCCATTGAGCACTACAAAAGAGTTACAAGGCTTGTTAGGTAAGATTGAGGGCTTGGTGCCTGCCGATCAAACTGTATAAAATAAAGAACCCGATTATTGGATCATCCAACAATCGGGTTCTCGTATTTTGAAGCTTTACCTTTAGATTCGAAAATCTGAAAGCTTTTCTTTCTATTGTATTACCTCTTTTACCAAATCAGCTGCCTCCTGCAGTAAAATGGCCGAGTGTACGGAAAGACCAGATTCATCAATGATGGTCTTGGCCAAGTCAGCGTTAGTTCCTTGCAATCTCACGATGATTGGAACACTGATATTGCCGATGTTCTTGTACGCATCTACGACCCCTTGTGCCACACGATCACAGCGTACAATTCCTCCAAAGATATTGATCAGAATCGCCTTAACGGCTGGATCACGAAGGATAATGCGGAAAGCTTGCTCCACACGAGCGGCATCAGCTGTACCTCCAACATCCAAGAAGTTAGCAGGCTCACCACCTGAAAGCTTGATGATATCCATGGTAGCCATCGCCAAGCCGGCGCCATTTACCATACATCCTACATTACCATCAAGATTCACATAATTCAAACCGTAGCTCTTAGCTTCTACTTCCGTTGGATCTTCCTCATCGGTATCTCTTAGCGCAGCCAAGTCTTTATGGCGGAACAAAGAGTTTTCATCCAAGGAAACTTTGCAATCAACGGCAATGATTCGATCTTCGCCATCCCTTAGGCAGGGGTTGATCTCGAAGAGAGAGGCATCGGAACCTACGAAGGCTTTGTACAGCTTCGTGATGAATCTTACCATCTCCTTGAAGGACTTCCCACTCAAACCCAAATTGAAGGCTACTTTACGAGCCTGGAAGGGGAGCAAACCCAACTGAGGATCGATATATTCTTTATGTACGAGTTCTGGTGTTTTTTCAGCCACCTCTTCAATGTCCATACCCCCTTCAGTAGAATGGATGATGACATTGCGCTTCTTTTCTCTATCCATAAGGATGGAGATGTAGTATTCTTTGCAAGCATCGAAGTCAGGAGCGTAAACATCCTGTGCTACTAAGACCTTGCGTACCAATTTACCAGGACCAGTCATACCACCTGGTGTCTGAGGCGTTTTTAACATCATGCCAATGATGTTACCTGCATGCTCTTTGAGATCGTCCATATTCTTGGCCAATTTCACTCCACCTCCTTTGCCACGGCCACCGGCATGGATCTGGGCTTTCACCACAGCCATTTCAGTACCCGTTTCTGCTTGCAGGGTTTTGAAGGCATCTACGGCCTCCTCTACAGAAGTTGCGATTTTGCCCTCTTGGATGGCAACCCCGTAACTCTTTAGCAATTCTTTACCTTGATATTCATGTAAGTTCATGTAGGATGGGTTTGAATTTTCGCCAGCAAAAGTAACGGATTTTTGCGGAATTCAAAAAGGTGAGCTGAAGTATTGTAAAGATACTAGAATTCAATGTGAAGGCAACAATACTTGTGGGGGGAAATCACCACATTTTTAATCTAGTTTAGCCCCTCTTTTATGCTAATTTCCTGGAGCTTTGGGAGCCATGATGCCCGAAGCCTACCAATCGGTAAAGGCCTCGTTGAAGATGTATTCCATGATCTGGTCTACGATTTCTTGGATGGCGGCCTCTTGTACACTACTGAGATCCTGCGTACTAGGGAAATCGAAGAAGTGGGAAAAGTTCTTTTTCCAATCCTTATCCGTTTCTACATTGTTTATGTAGTCAATGGCAGTGGTGATGGTCAGCCGGTTCAAAGCGGTGGTTTCATCTGCTCTCGGAGCTTCTGATGTGACCCTGAAATCTACCAAAGTGCCGATGAATTCGATGTCTGGAGAAACTTGGTTTTCTACCAAACGAGCTTCTGTCCGGACTTTTTGATCCAGGGCATTGGTTAAGGTTTGAGCTAGGGTAGGAGGGGCATTGGAGGCATTATCTTTAAAGCGAATGACATAGTAAGTCTTCACACTGTCGCTTATACTAATACCCGAAAAGGTATAGCAGGAAGCTCCTAAGATAGAAATCAATAATGCCAAGAGCGTATATCTTAATGTAGTCATGATCAAAGGTATTGAGCTTACAAAGGTAGGATTTAGGGCGTTCTCTTGTCTATAGGTATTGACAAGTTTAACCTTCCATTAGGTTTAGCGCTTGCCATTTTCTTGAGCTACAGGTTGTATTCTTTAATTTTCCGATATAGGGTGCGTTCCGAGATCTCTAAATCTTGGGCAGCTTCTTTCCTTTTGCCGTCGTGCTTTTTCAAAGCCCTACGGATGAGTTCTTTTTCGTTGTCTACTAATGAAAGGTTGTCATCTACGACCACAAGATCTTGGTACTGTTCTTTGGCATTGTCGTCCAAGATGATGGGTTTGAGTTTTTCCTCCGGGCGAACCGGGTTCGCCTCTGGACTTGGCTTATATTCTTCCAAAAGATCCTCCACGGCCCGAGTCGAATAGCGAGGTATTTTCTCGCCCCGACTTACCGAGGCACCAATTCCTCGTATCGGAGAGACATCCGGAACCTGAAGGTTATTATCTCTGATAATTTCAAAGACTAGATCCTTGAGATCCGTCAGGTCCTGCTTCATTTCGAATAGCACCTTGTACAGGATTTCTCGCTCTTTAAGATTCCCTTCATTGAGATCCTCATTTTCAGGAATCATGGGAAGGTTCCGCTTCAGCAAATTGGGAATCAATTCCAGCAAATGCTCCGCACTCACCATCCGCTCTTCTGACAGGACCGAAACCTGTTCAGCAACATTCTTTAGTTCCCTAATATTCCCTGGCCAGCGGTAGGATTCCAGCAATAGACGAGCACGTTCCTCCAGTTGCACCGGTGGCGTTCGGTAGGTTTCAGCAAAGTCTACTGCAAATTTGCGAAAGAGCATGTAGATATCCTCCGGACGTTCCCGCAGGGAAGGCAGATGAATGGGAACTGTATTTAAACGGAAGTAAAGGTCTTCTCTAAATTTTCCCTTCCGAATGGCTTCTTGCAGTTTGACATTGGTCGCAGCTACAATCCGCACATCTGTTTTCTGTGGTTTGGATGAGCCTACTCGGATAAACTCTCCCGCTTCTAATATCCTCAATAGGGCTGCCTGGGTCTCTGCTGGCATTTCCCCAATCTCATCTAGGAAGATGGTGCCTCCATTATAGGTCTCAAAGTAACCTTTACGTTCACCGGTGGCTCCGGTGAAGGCTCCTTTTTCGTGACCAAAGAGCTCTGAGTTGATTGTGCCTTCTGGGATAGCTCCACAATTAATAGCTATAAACTTGTTATGCTTGCGAGGGCTATTTTCGTGAATGATACGGGAGAAAGCTTCTTTACCTGTTCCACTTTCACCTGTGATTAAAACGGATAGATCCGTTTTGGCTACTCGTACCGCCGTACCTAAGGCTCGATCCAATAGCGGAGATCTACCGATGATACCATATCTTTGTTTGACGGACTGTAGCTTTTGCATAAACGGTTTTTGACTAAAAAAAGAGCGTTTCGATCTACCTGTAAACCTCTATTCCGCGATCATTTCTCCGATCAAAGTGGCACTGGTTGCCTTATGAATGGTCACATTGACATAATCACCTGCTCGATAATCGGCGGCTTTCGGGAAAACAACCATCTTATTTTGGGAGTTTCTTCCTTTGAAATCTTGGTCAGACTTCTTGGAAGTGCCCTCTATCAGTACTTTGAAGGTCTTTCCAATATCTCTCTGGTTATGTGCCTGTGAAACTTTGGTCTGTGTTTGAATGATTTCCTGTAGGCGTTTCTTCTTTATCTCTAGTGGAATATCATCCTCATATTTTCTTGCGGCTAGCGTTCCCGGACGTTCCGAGTAAAAGAACATGTAGGACATGCTGTAACCCGCAAACTCAATCATACTTAAGGTATCCTTATGCTCTTCCTCTGTTTCCGTACAAAAACCCGCTATGATGTCAGAAGAAATGGCGCAATCCGGGATAATTTCGTAGATCCGATTAATCTTATTGATATACCATTCGCGATCATAGGTCCTGTTCATCAAATCGAGAATTCGACTATTACCAGATTGAACGGGTAGGTGGATGTAATTGCAGATATTCTCATATCTCGCCATGGTGTAGAGCACTTCATCGGTGATATCCTTCGGGTGAGAGGTAGAGAAGCGCACTCTCAGGTTAGGATGAACATCTGCTACTTGCGCTAACAGATCCGCAAAACTGACAACTTCCTGTGTTTCGGGATTTTCCCACTTGAAGGAGTCAACATTTTGTCCCAAGAGGGTGACTTCCCTGTATCCTTTTTGATACAAATCAGTAGCTTCAGCTACAATACTGAAAGCATTACGGCTTCGTTCTCGACCTCGTGTATAGGGCACTACGCAAAAAGAGCACATGTTATCACAGCCGCGCATAATCGAAATGAAGGCCGATACCCCATTACTACCTAGTCGCAGCGGGCTAATATCTGCATAGGTCTCTTCACGCGATAAAAAGACATTCACCCCCTTATCCCCATCTTCGGCATTGGATACCAAATTGGGCAGATCTCGGTAAGCATCAGGGCCGACTACCAGGTCTACTAGTTTTTCTTGCTCTAAGAATTTGCTCTTCAACCTTTCTGCCATACAGCCCAATACGCCCACTAAAGTCCCAGGGCGTTGCTGTTTCATTTTGTCGAAAACCCGTAAGCGTTTACGAACGGTATCTTCGGCCTTTTCTCGAATAGAGCAGGTGTTGATCATGATTAAGTCTGCCACTTCCATATTACGGGTTGGTTGAAAACCAACTTCTGATAGGATAGAAGCCACGATTTCACTATCACTGAAATTCATCTGGCAACCATAACTCTCTATGTAGAAATGCTTCTGATCGCTAACAGTCCCCTGTAGCCCAGCCTCTTGGAAGAATACTTCCCCCTGCTTGCTTTCGTCTATCTCCTTCTTGATGCCCGATAGGGTCGGATTGTCGTTGTACATACTTCGCAAATTTGATCAACTCGATGCATCTTTTCTAAAAAAATAAGTGCATCTGAATCCCAAATGGTTCCGGATGCACTTATAGGGCTGCACCCAATGGGGGTGCAAAAGTAAGCAATTTTCAGTACTAATGTGACAAAATGTCAGTTAAAATTTGTAATCCAAGCGGACTGTCAAATTACGTGGCTCCTCCAACAATCCTGGACGAAAAGTGTAGGCTATATTGGTCACATTCCCTAGGATTACAGAGGCCTTGAAATCTTCATTGAAGCGATAGGCAGCACGAATGTTGTGGCGCCAAAAGCCATTACCAATCCTTTCTCTAAAATCCACAAGACCTGGTACGATGATGAAGAAGATGGCATCAATGGCCTCCAATTTGCTATTGTAAAAGCTTTCAAAACCGATGTTAAACTGTTTTAGCTGCGTTTCCAGGTCAAACTTTATCGTGTGTTTAGATCTGTACTTTAGGATATTATTTGAACTAGAGCTATTGTTGGCATTTCTTTGGGCTAGTGTTCCCCCATCTGCTGGAAGCGGGCTAGGGTCGAATTCATCAAAACGTGGATCGACGTACGAATAGCCCGCCAATAATGTAGTTGGAGCACCAAAAAGATCTCCTTTTCCAGCAATGGATATCTCTGCGCCAGAAATATTAGTACCCCCTACGTTTATCGCGTTAAAGGCCAACTGACTGTTCACATTGAACTCGATCATATCCTGGTAGCGCATGGTGAAGGCAGCCAAATCCACAAAGCCTTCAAAGCCACCCAATCGGAATCCTTGCTTCACGCCTAGCTCGGCGGACCAACCCGTTTCAGACCCTAGGCTTGGATTGGGGACGACTGGAAATCCAGCATTGGTGAAAATGAACTTCTCGGCAATGGTAGGAAATCGGTACCCTTGCCCCCATGAACCTCTCAGATAGGTGAAATCGGCTAATTGATAGTTCAATCCGAGCCGTAATACTGGCTTCGATTCTCGCTCTTCGGAGGGATCGACAACACCACTTAGGAAAGCACCATCAGAATAGGTGAAACCCGGGTTATTTAAAACATTGTCCTCATACCTTAATCCCAGCGATACATTCAGCCGATTGAAAAACTTTTTATCAAACTGCAAATAGGCGGCAAGATTCTGAGAGGTAAATGTGGTATCTCCATACAATTCTGCTTCTACGCGCGTCGCTCTCCCAACAAAACCACCCGTCAACACCAAGTCAGCGGCTTGGAATCGCTTTTGGTATTGATATTCTCCATATAATGTGTAGGAGTAATTGGATTGGTTATTATCATTATTGTTGTTAACCTCGTGGTAACGCGTTAGCACTCTATGCCTAGCTCCTCCTTTTTCAAAGTATACCAAATAGGGATCAATATTATAGCGAACCCGATCTCTTGCGGTTGATGTACTAGCACTTCCAATGTAAGCAGAGGTATCGGCGGACCAGTAGAAGAAAGCAGCGGATTCACCGGCATTCACATTCGCGTTGACCCCGAAAGATAGCCGATCACTAAGGCGATAACGTGTACCGATATTGAATCGACCGTACCGATTGTAATTGTCTTTATTGAAGCTTTCTTCCTTGTTGTAAAAACCGCCCAAGACCAGATCAAACTTGTCAAATTTCTGCTTATGAGAAAGACTAGCGATCAAGTGGTACGGAGCAGTATCCCACCACTTCAGGCGCTTATCCTTGGGGGAAAAGTAATTCGTGTAAGCGATCGAAGCTTTGGTTTCCGGTTCGAGGCTAGGGAAGGTGGTTCTGACATTTACGATGCCATTTAAGGCTGCTGAACCATACAAAGCGGAAGCTGCTCCTTTCACAACTTCTATCTGCTCAATATTTTCAACTGGCACATCATCCCAATTGGGAAATCCAGCATCGGCATTAAGAATGGGGATGTCATCCACCAGGAGTAATACCCGGCTTCCGGCGCCTTGAGAGAAACCTGACCCACCGCGAATGTTAGCCTGCCCATCAATCACTGTAACGCCAGGTACTTTTTGGAGGGCATCATCCAGAGAGGGTTTGTTCGTATTCTGAATAAGATCTGGCTGTAATACTTCCAAGGAGACGGTTACTTCTCCCAAAGGTTTATCAAATTTTCCTGTTGTAACGGTTGCGGTCTGTAAGAGGTTGGTTTGCGGTTCTAGTGCTAAGTTGATTGACAAGTTTTCACCCGCCTTGACTTGCACTGTTTGTGTAGAGGTTTCGTATCCTACGTAGCGAATGGTAAGTTGGTGTGTACCTTCATTGATTGTAATCGAATAATTGCCATCGAAATCCGTAAGTGTACCTTTTTGGCCTACTTGGATGGTAGCTGCGATGAGCGGTTCTTGTGTTGCATTATCCGTAATTTGTCCTGTGAGCTTTCCTAATTGTTGCCCCATTAAAATCCCTCCCATTAATAGAAATGGAATGGTGAATAGATGCCTTTTGTTCATATATTCCGGAGTTTGTTTTGGAATTAACAATGAATTATGCTCAGAAGGGTAGCTTGAAGAATTGAATGCTGCTATTGACTATTGTAAAGTCGTTTCTATGGTCTTAGGAAAGGTGTTCTACACGGCAAATGTAGTACATTTCTGTAAAAAAGAATGACTGAATGCAAGCTTCCTGCTATACTTTTTTGCATTTGTAAAAAATTATGCCCAGTAAAAGCGAATGGCTTTTCTTCTTGGCAGGGTCTTACACTTTTTTGATATACAGTTAGTTATGATGTGTGTGTATAGTGTTGTGACAAAAAGCCCAACTTGTAAGTTGGCTGACGAAGCCCAGCCTAAGAAGTGTTAAAAAATAATTTTCAAGTATAGATTGTCGGTAAACCGCTAACTTTGCACGAATTATTATTGTCAATAATGTCATCTAAAAACAAGAGTTGTTATATCTTGCACAAGATGTTGAGACAGAGATTTTACGATGGGAAGGCCCGTTAACACTAGGTCCTGACCTGAAAATAAGATATTGTATAATCACTTTGAATCACTAAAATTGGCGCTGTTGTCCTTGGATAAGCTTGCATAAATTAAGAGCGAATCGAAGCTCGGAGACTACACAGTGCCCGGCCTGATGCTCGTTCAAGTAGCTTACCTATACCAACTCGCCGCTCTAAATCGCCTATAGATATGAAGCAAAAAATTTTACTCTTCTTTGTTTTTGTGATGGGGTTAAGTGCCATTAATGCACAAACTTGTGATCCTGATACTACCGGTTTGCCTGAAGGGTTTTTGATCGACCCACTACCTTATGTGGCTGAAACCAATCCTACAGGAGGTATTGACACAGCTGCCATTGTTGGGCAACCTTTCGAATTTGTTTTGACTTTTGCTACACCTGCGACCTTTGATGTAGCAGGACTGGGAACCTTTGCTGTAAACTCGATCGAGTTAGCGACAGAAGGTGCTCTTTCGAATATACCGGCCTCCATGGATTACACATGTAACCCGCCGAATTGTATCTTTGAAAAGGATTCAATTGGTTGTGTGGTCGTTTTTGGTACGCCGACGATGGAAGAAGCTGGAGATGCCAGCATGGTGTATGATGTGGGAGTTACAACTGTGATTCGTACTGACTTAGTGGATGTACCCTTTACTTTCCCCAATACACTGTTTCCAGGAAACTACTTCTTGTGTGTGAAGGCTACTGCTGAAACACCGGATTGTGAATTCTTGCTAGCAGCTAATGATGACTTAAGTGATCGCGTAGCACGAATGTACAATCGACCGAATCCGACATCTGGTTTTACTGAAATTGTCATAGAATCGATGGAAAGTGGTCAGTTTCTGCTCACGGTCTCAGATATGCTGGGACGGCAATTGCATTATCAACCCATCGATGTCATAGCGGGTACGAATCAGTTTGATTTCGATGCCAGTCACTTGGCAGAAGGGATGTATATCTACACCTTGAGCGATGGCCGGGCTCGAACGAGTCAAAAAATGATGATCAGACGATAAAATTTTCATCCTCAGGGGTGACAGTCAAGTACTTACATAATATCTCATGGACAGACGCCTAATTACCGTTAGGCGTCTGTTCTCATTTCCCAGTTTATTGTTTTTTATGAAAAAATCTTTACTTTTTCTCTCTCTGATAGGTCTTTGCCTAAGCATACAAGCACAAAACGGCTGTCCCGGTTGTGAGGTTAGCTTGCCGGCAGATTTGCCAGAAGACACCATTTTTTTGGGTGATGCTCCAGTAGGCCAGGCAAATGTTTATTATGACCAAGACCTGAGCTTCCGTTTGCCTAAGACTACTACATCCGTAGCTGCCATTGATAGTACTACGCCGCCGAATTTGGCTATTTCCAGTTTTGAGATCGTATCCGTTAGTAATTTACCACCAGGCTTAACTTGGGAAGCTAATCAACGAGAATTCGACACTAGCGAGCAGACAGATGGTTGTGTCAAGATATGTGGAACACCTTTGATCCCTGGTTTATATAATGTTGAAGTGGTACTAGATGCCCAAGTAGTTATTTTATCTCGCCGGACTTCTTTTTCTTTTCCCTTGCTGATTCAACCAGGAGTTACCGCTACGGATGGCTTCCGGATGATTAATAATATTGGATGCGGTGAGGTGGATGTTACTTTTATAAATACTATTCCTTCCAATGAAGCAGAGGGTTTCTCCTATCGTTGGGATTTTGGTAATGGCTTAGTGAGTGAGGAAGAGAATCCCTTGCCGCTGACGTATGATGAACCTGGTATATATGAAGTAAATTATGAAGCAGTCATTGATACAGCCGGTTTCTTCTTGACCAAGGTGCTCATCGAAGAAACAACTTGCAATGATATTTTGGGGGGACGACCTGATCTAAAGATTGATGTCATAGAGCCAGATGGTACCACGATTTATACTTCGGATATTATCATGAATGCTATGTTGCCCTTAACTTTTGAGTTGCTATTGCCCATTGAAGATATTGGTAATTATAGCCTTCGCGTAACCGATGATGACAGTGGAATTGGGGGAGCAGATGATGTCTGCGGGATAGTGAATTTTACGCAGCAGACCGAAGGAAGCTTATCCAGTGGAGAGGACTTGAAAGTGACCCTCACCATTACCCATCCGGTTGAAACCATTAACTCCAAGGATACCGTTTTCGTATTTGAGCAACCTGCGGCGCCTGAACTTAGCTTGGCAGAACAATTCCCTGTATGCGAGGGAGATACCTTGGAGGCCATGGTACTAAATTATGTGGATGGCTTGCAATGGATTCGGGATAGTACTTCTCTTTTTGGAGAGACAGCTCCGATCTTGAAGATTAGTGAAAACGGGACCTACTGGTCGCGATACATATCTCCAGATGGTTGCTCTAGCGAATCCACACCGGTTTCGGCCAGTTTTGGGGTAATTCCCAGTGGGATCGCTTTTCAAATAGAGAATAATTTATTGAATGTATTTCAACCAGAAGATTTACCAGCGAACAGTAGTATAGCTTGGGAATCTGATGGTGAAATCATTCCCGGGGCCGATGGGGTAGCGTTTTGTGTTGATAGTTCTGCGACCTATACATTGAAAGTTACGGATGAGGAGACAGGCTGTTTTGCTACTTTTAGTCAAATGGTAACTTATGATCCAAATTTCCCGAACTGTGTCTCCTCAAATGAAGAAGTTTACAAAGGCGATTTTGCTAGGGTTTTCCCAAATCCTTTTCGAGAAAATGTGGTAGTACAGATCCAAGACCCTACAGCTCAGCCTAGTACCTTTAAACTAATTTCTATGGATGGAAGGGAAATAATTGCCGGAAAATGGAGAGATTTGCGGGGAAATTGGGATAAAAAAGAACTCCCAGTATATGAATTAGCAAAAGGTATATATATATTACAACTTTTTACAGGACGTTTGCACCAAAACATCAAGCTTGTCAAAGAATAAAGTTTTGGGTCAATTTTTTGCCCGGTAGGAAGGTTGAGCCAGAACCAAGAATAATTAAACGTTAATGCCCAATGACGGTTAAGATGGAAAAGCAGAAGATGGGAAACCTCGTGACGGAAGGTATCCCTGAAATTCCGCTGAAAGTAAAAGAAAGATTAGAGGAGTACCGCAACACCAAGGAAGCCCAGTTTTTAGATTGGTTGGACGAAGAGGAGGGGCTTTTGATTAGTACGCGCTCTGAAGATAGTGCCCAGATCCATGCTGTACGGCATCCAGGGGCTGCTATGCAACAACTTACCTTCTTTACAGAACCGATACTTAATGCCAAGGTTCGCCCCCAGTCTGCGGGGAATCAATTTATCTTTTCGAAGGACAAAGGAGGGGATGAAGCATTTCAGCTTTATCTATTTGATATTGATAACAACAGCTACGATTTGCTGACGGACGGGGAGTCAAAAAGTGACTATCCACTTTGGAACAATCAGGGAGATTGCCTGGTGTATACGACGACAGCAGAGAATGGCGTAGATATGAATCCGGTTTTGTGTTTTCCTGGGGAAGACAAAGAAGATCGGATACTTTTTCAGCGAGAAGGGTACTGGTATCCACTTAGTTGGTCCAAAGACGACCGCTATTTGGCTATGATTCGGTATATCTCGATTGAAGATAGCCAATTGTATATTTATGACATTGAAGCGGAAAAACTGATTGCTGCTTATCCAGATCAAGAGCAGATTAGCTGTCGACACGCTATTTGGTCCGTTCGTTCCAATTGTCTCTTTTACACTTGTAATGTGAGTAGCCAGTTCCTACAGCTTTTCTGTTGGGATTGGACAACTGGAGAACGCAAAGCCTTGTTTGCTGATTTACAGTGGGATATCGAGTCTTTGAGCTTATCAAGCGATGGCTCCTATTTAGCTTTTACCGTTAATGAAGAAGGATATAGCTCCCTGTATGTCATGCATACGGAAGACTTCAGCGTATCCCGAATAGAGGAAGTGCCGCAGGGACTTATTTCCGGTTTAAATTGGCATCCCAGGAATGGCCAGCTCGCCTTTTCATTAAATACTGCTACTGCTCCTTCCGATGTTTTTGTTTGGGACGTAGTAACAAAAAAGTTGCAACAGTGGACCTTCAGCGAAATGGGAGATCTATCCTCCGAGCGGCTAGTAGCGCCACGTCTCATCAACTATCCTACATTTGATGCAGTTGACGGGCAGACTAGGACGATCTCCGCCTTTTACTTTAAACCAGCTGTGCGGAAGGAAAGATATCCCGTGCTCGTCTATATACATGGTGGACCGGAAAGCCAATTTCGACCTTTCTTTTCACCGATCTTCCAATTTTACCTCCAAGAACTTGGGGTAGCTATAATTGCGCCCAATGTGCGTGGTTCATCTGGCTACGGGAAGGCCTTTTTGGCTTTGGATAACGGCTACAAAAGGGAGGATTCTGTCCATGATATTGGTAAGTTGATCGATTGGGTCGAAGGGCAGGAAGAGCTTGATCATGAGCGTATTGCCGTGATGGGAGGGTCCTATGGTGGCTATATGGTGCTGGCCTCGATGGCGCACTTTAATCATCGTCTGCGCTGTGGTATCGATATCGTAGGGATCAGCAATTTTATTACATTTCTAAAGAATACTAAATCCTATCGCAGGCGCTTACGCCGGGTAGAATATGGAGATGAAAGAGATCCCGATATGCGCGATCACCTGGAAAAAATCTCACCGACAACCAATGCGCATAAAATCAATAAACCCATTTTCATTGTGCAGGGCCAAAATGATCCCCGCGTGCCTGCTAGCGAAGCAGAACAAATGCTAGATGCCATCCGTGGCAATGGAGGAGAGGCCTGGTATTTACTAGCCAAAGATGAGGGGCATGGCTTCAAGAAGAAGAGAAACAGGGATTACTTTACCCAAACGGTCATTCTATTCCTGCAGCGCTATCTGTTGGAGTATTGAGGAGGGGTTAATTTGTAATGTAGAATGGACCATTATTACCTACCTATTCTAATTATTTAACGGGTATAGGCCAAGACCACTTCCAGACCATCAATCGATTCAATTAGCGCTGCTTCCTCCAGACTTACCTGCTTGATTTGTGCTTTAACTTTCAATAAAGTATCCTCTACTTCACTTTGCCTAATGGCTACTTCCAACAGTCCAGCCTCCGTGAACTCTTGCTTTACAATATCTAGTTTTAGTTTCTTGACCGCATTCATCACCGAACTCATCAAGCTATAATCAAATTGTAGGCGGTATACATCTTCCACCAGTCTGGTGATAATGGAGGCTTCTCCTAGTGCTGCGGCAGTACTTAGTTTGTAAGCATTAATCAATCCGGAAGTACCTAAAAGTGTTCCTCCAAAATAGCGGACTACGATTACGATGACATTCGTCAACTCGAAGCTATCGATCTGTCCTAGGATGGGGCGACCAGCAGTTCCACTGGGTTCTCCGTCATCGTTAGCCCGGAAGTTGTTTTTGTCGACACCCAAGCGATAGGCATAGCAATGGTGCCTGGCTTTGGGATGCTCTTTTTTGACTTGAAGTAGGCTTTCCTGCCATTCTTCTGCGGTATAGACCGGAAACGCATAGGCGAAAAACTTACTCCCTCTATCCCGAAATTCACCGTAGGCGGGTTCAGCAATGGTATTGTATTGATCAATCATGATGAGCGGCTGATAACCTTCAATAAACCCTTAACCTTCATAGCTTTAGCAATGGCCTCTTCCGCATTTGCACCAAGCACAGTAATATGCCCCATCTTGCGATAAGGCTTGGTAATGGCTTTTCCATATAGGTGGATGTAAACGCCATCGATAGCCAGACAGTCTTCGAAGCCCTGGTAATGTGCTGGACCGGTATGGCCAGGTTCTCCCAGCAGATTTAGCATAACAGCCGGTGAGGTCGCTTTGGTCCTGCCCCATGGAAGACTGAGGACACCCCTAAGGTGTTGTTGAAATTGAGAAGTTAGACAACTTTCTATGGTGTGGTGGCCGCTATTGTGGGGACGAGGCGCTACTTCGTTTACTAATATTTCACCACCTTTGGTCCAGAAAAGCTCTACCGCCAAGAGGCCACAAATATCGAAAGCCTCTATAACTTTTCTTGCTAGTTGGTCCGCTTCGGTTTCTACTTCAGGAGCAACTCTAGCCGGGCATAGCAAGAATTCGACCAGGTTGGCCTCCTCATTGAATTCCATTTCTACTAGCGGGAAGGTGGCGATTTGTCCTTGTTCATTTCTGGCCGCAACAATGGAAAGTTCTTTTTCTATATCCACCAACTCCTCGATAAGACTGGGGCCAGGCAAAAGTTTAGCCAAGTCCGAAGCATCTTTAATCAAGGCTACTCCCTTGCCATCGTAGCCCGCCGTTCTAGATTTTTGGACAAATGGAAATGCCAACTCCCCTTTCTTTATGGCATCCCGCAGGGCTTCTTCCGTGTCAAACAATTGATAGCCGGAGGTAGGGATTTGATGCTCCGTATAGAATTGCTTTTGCAGGCCCTTATCCTTGATGATTTTCAAGGCTCTTGGAGCGGGATGAACGACAATCCCCTCGCTTTCTAGCTGTTCCAGCGCTTCTGTATTGACATGTTCGATCTCAATACTCACTACATCCATCTGCCGTCCAAAGGCAAGGACAGCCTCGTAATCTTTAAAACTCCCTTCCGTAAAACCCATGCTATAGGGGCCTGCCGGAAAAGTAGAGGATTCGTCCAACATATGAATAGGGTAGTGCCAGGGACCAGCGGCCATGGAGAGCATTTTACCTAATTGCCCACCACCTAGAATTCCGAGTTTTTTTCGATTGCTCATACCTTAGCTTTTCTTAAACGACTTTGCTAGTAAAGGATCAACAAAATTTGGCTGCAAAACTAATTATTTGTTTCTGATTTTTCGAAGCGGATGCCTTTTCCTATTTTCGGCCCAAATTAAATAGCAATGGAGCGCATCATTATTAAAGGTGGACAATTGGTTAATGAAGGTAAAATCTTCTCAGCTGATGTCTATATCGAAAATGGACGGATCGCACAGATCGACAGTCAGATCAATAAAACAGCAGATCGTGAGATTAATGCAGAGGGGAAGTTTATTCTTCCGGGAATTATTGATGATCAGGTCCACTTTCGTGAACCAGGCTTAACCCACAAGGGGGATTTATATACAGAACCCAAGGCAGCAGTAGCTGGGGGTACAACCTCCTATATGGAAATGCCCAATACGAAGCCGCCAGCTGTTACGCAGGAAAAGTTAGAGGAGAAATACCAGGCTGCCAACCAAAAATCCCTGGCGAACTTTAGTTTCTTTATGGGAGCCACGAATGATAATTTGGAGGAAGTTTTGCGGACGGATGGGAATCGAGTTTGTGGCGTGAAGATCTTCATGGGCTCCAGCACAGGAAACATGCTCGTAGATGAACCCACCACTTTAGACCACCTTTTTGCCCAAGTGCCAATCCTGATTGCAACGCATTGTGAAGATGAAGCGACAATTAGGAAAAATGCGGCCTTGTATAAAGAAAAGTATGGAGAAGAAGTGCCCATTGCGTGTCATCCGGAGATCAGAAATGCTGAAGGCTGCTTGCTTTCTTCTTCAATGGCAATTGATCTGGCTAAGCAACATAATACCCGCTTACATATCTTACACATTTCGACACGTGACGAACTTGCCTTATTTGATAATGTGACGCCTTTGGCCGAAAAGAGGATCACCTCGGAGGTTTGTGTGCATCATCTGTATTTTAATGCGGCTCAGTATGAGACCTTAGGGACTCAGATCAAATGTAATCCGGCGGTCAAGAGTAGTGATCACCATGCTGCATTACTTCCTGCTTTGCTGGATAATCGCTTAGATATAATCGCTACTGATCATGCGCCACATACTTGGGAAGAAAAGCAGCAAACCTACTTTAAGGCCCCTTCAGGTGTGCCACTGGTACAGCATAGTTTGAATGTGATGCTAGGGTTTTACCAAGAAGGTAAAATCAGCCTAGAACGGATCGTAGAAAAAATGAGCCATGCTCCAGCCATTTGCTTTCAGGTGAAGGAGCGTGGTTATCTTCGAGAAGGATATTGGGCTGATATAGCTATTCTAGATCCGAACAAGAAATGGACTGTAAACAAATCAAATATCCACTATAAGTGTGGTTGGTCACCTTTTGAAGGACACGAATTTACGGGGAAGGTGGAGTCCACACTGGTGAGTGGCCACCTGGCTTATCATGAAGGACAGTTTAATGAGTCTAAAATGGGAGAGCGCCTGGCATTCGAACGCACTTAGCCTGAACTAAGTACGTACTGAAAGCAGGGTTTGCCTATGCGACCTTCTTATTTCTTCTTGATAATTGTTTGTCCAACAAGATCAAGAAAATCGATGTGATGCTAATCGACAGGAGAATAATCGCAGTCTTATAGGGTAAGAAGAGACTCTTCGTGATGTCGATCGTTTCTCGTGAAAGCGTATCCGCTGAACCCGTGTAGGTCTCTGGAGACAAAAAGCTTACCCCAATAGTGCTGAGCAT
>JAHQWA010000186.1 GCA_019634045.1 Saprospiraceae bacterium | reverse complement strand
CTCCTGAGCTTCGGATCACGGACGGAGCAAGTCATGATCCTAGCCTGAAGGGTTGGTTGATGTGCGTCACGCTGTGTATCAGGCGTCAAACGCAAGGCACAAAGGCTTTCTAATTCCTAGAACTAGGCAGCCATGGCGAACTGTCTGTTGCCATTTGAAAAGTTGTTACTAGTCAGTTTTTACGGAGGTGAACTAGAATACTCCGGCATGCTTACTAACGAATAATCTTTCCTGTCGATTCCATTACGTCCCCATTTCGCCTTGCGGCATTGACTCTACGCTCCTTTGAGAATAGAGCCCGCAATAATAAGAACTTAATTCGAGTCGAAAAAGTTCCCCAGGATTTAAATTGCCCTGCTTGGAGAATCGCTAAAGATTTTCAATTTTTACGCCGCTGCGCCAAAAGCCTTGCTTTCTGGCCAGCCGTTCGAACGTATACTTCCACCACAGTATCGTTTCGAACCGAATATTGAAGTCCTAACCAAAGCCACTATCTATGAAGATCGGAATTATCCGAGAACGCAAGACGCCTCCTGATACGCGGGTGCCCCTGGCACCCAAACAATGTGCACAGATCCTAACAGATTTTGACTTCGAGCTCCTAGTTGAGCCCTCCCCCATCCGTTGCTTCCAAGATCAAGATTACTACGAGCGAAATATCCCCATTGGAACGGATATGGAGGGCTGCGATATCCTGATGGGCGTGAAGGAGGTGCCCGTCGAGGCACTGATTCCGGGCAAGACCTATTTCTTCTTTTCTCATACCATTAAGGAACAACCCTACAATCGTAAACTCTTGCAGGCGGTACTGGAAAAGAAAATCACTTTGATCGACTATGAGGTAATTACTGACGAATGGGGAAGGCGATTGATTGCCTTCGGTCGCTTTGCCGGGATGGTCGGAGCCCATAATGGTGTGTTGATGTACGGGCGGCGTACGGGCACATTTGAATTGCCTCGCATGAAGGATTTCTACAATTACGCGGAAGCCCAGGCCTTTTATGAAGAGCAACTCCACTTGCCACCGATACGGATCGTGCTGACAGGTACAGGGCGAGTCGGACAAGGAGCAGCCCAGGTATTGCGAGACATGGGCATCCGGCAGGTAAGTCCGAATGATTTTTTGGTCAAAACCTATAAAGAGCCTGTCTTCGCTTTATTGATGTCTGATGATTATGCCACTAGAAAGGATGGCTCCGCTTTTGACAAGGATGATTTTCACCTCAGTCCAGAACTATTCAAAAGCACTTTTCGGCCCTTTACCAAGGTTTGTGACTTGATGATCAATGGGGTGTATTGGGATAATAAAGCCCCGGCCTTCTTCACCCTAGACGATATGCGTTCGCCAGATTTCAGCATCCAAGCCGTGGCAGACATCACCTGCGATATTGCGCCGGTCTCCTCCATTCCATCGACGATCAAGGCGAGTACCATCGCTGAACCCATCTTTGGTTTTGACCCCCATACAGAACAGGAAGTCCCTGCACATACCCCACAGGCAGTGGACATGATGACTATAGATAATTTACCCTCGGAACTCCCCAGAGATGCCTCTGAGGCCTTCGGCCAAATGTTTATCGAAAGGGTCCTGCCAGAATTGTTAGACCCAGCCAGTGAGGTGATTGAACGAGCGACCATTGCTCGAGATGGTGAATTGGCGGGGCACTTCGGGTATTTGGAAAACTACGTCAAAGGGGGGAAACGGGAAGCAGATGAATTGAAAGCTTAGCACTTATTCTTCATCTTTCCGAAGTCCGCTTAGCCTAAGATCTTAAGAATGTTTGCTTCAATGCGTTTGGAAATATGCTCAGTATCGGCCTTTTGAAAGGCTTGGCCAGTGACCTTTTCGTAGAGTTCGATATAGCGTTCGGTCACCTGTTCTATCATGGGATCGGGCATGATGGGCATGAGTTGTCCTTCCTTGCCCTGAAAACCGTGGGCCATGAGCCATTCACGCACAAATTCCTTGGACAGCTGCTTTTGGCGTTCTCCGGCGGCTTGGCGCTCTTCGTAACCTTCCAGGTAAAAGTATCGGGAGCTATCCGGCGTGTGGATTTCATCGATCAAATAGATTTTTCCGTCCTTCTTACCGAATTCATACTTGGTATCGACCAAGATCAGACCTTGTTTACGGGCCATTTCGGTGCCGCGTTGGAACAGCGCATAGGTATATTTTTCTAACTGCAAGTAGTCCTCCTCTGAAACGATTCCCTGAGCAATGATCTCCTCACGGGAAATATCTTCGTCATGCCCCTCTTCGGCCTTGGTAGCAGGGGTGATAATAGGGGTAGGAAAAGGATCATTTTCCTGCATGCCCTCCGGCATCTCCACGCCACACAAAAGTCTTTTACCGGCTTTGTACTCGCGCCAGGCATGACCGACTACGTATCCTCTAATCACCATCTCTACCTTGAAAGGCTCACAGGCAATGCCCACCGCTACATTGGGGTCCGGGACTTCTAATAGCCAATTGGGAACAATATCTTTCGTGGCTTCCAGGAAATAGGTAGCCACCTGGTTCAGCACCTGTCCTTTGTAAGGGATCGGGCGAGGCAAAACATGGTCAAAGGAAGAGATTCGATCCGAAGCGACCATGATTAATTTATCATCTACGGTGTATACATCTCTGACTTTCCCCTTGTAAAATGAAGTCTGTCCGGGAAGTTGAAATTGAGTTCCTGCGATTGCTTCCTGCCCTGTTTCCATTTACCTTTATTTTTGAAAGTGCAAAGGTAGGAATTGGAAGCGGAAATGCTTAATCCCAGCCAAGAATATCGATCACCCAAAGGCTTCTTTTTCGCGCCTTCAAAGGCTACTTCTTGTTCTCCTCCCGCTTTCTTTTCCTTTCCTCATAGATGTCAATATACTTTTGGTCCAAGGTAGGGGAATCCTGATATTTCACTCTCAACTGATCTAATTCTTCGTGTAGCGTGGCGACTATTTCTGCATAGGCTGGATCGCTGTACACATTTCGCATTTCTTGTGGATCCTTATTTCGATCGTAGAGCTCCCATTCATCTACATCATAATAGAAGTGGGCTAGCTTGTAGTCTTTCGTCACGATGCCATAATGGCGTTTTACCATATGGGCTCCCGGGTACTCGTAGTAGTGATAGTAAACAGCTTCGCGATCCCATTGCTCGGGTTCTCCTTTCAATAGCGGTAATATACTTTCTCCCTGCATATCCTCGGGCGCCTTAATTTGCGCCGCTTCTAAAAACGTCTGTGCGAAGTCCAGATTTTGCACCATTTCATCATTCGTGGTACCTGCAGTGATCTCGTTGGGCCAGCGGATTAGCAAGGGGGTCTTGAACGACTCATCATACACAAATCGTTTGTCAAACCACCCATGTTCTCCGAGGTAAAATCCCTGATCAGAAGTATAAACGACAATGGTGTTTTCCGCTAATCCATTTTCATCCAAATAATCCAGTACTCGGCCTACATTGTCATCAACCGAAGAAATACAGCCTAGATAGTCCTGCATATAACGCTGATACTTCCAGCTTCTCCTTTCCTCATCACTCATCGAGGGCCAGCGGGCTTTAAAGTCCTCGGCTATCGAGTCTAAAATAGGTTGATATAAGTTTTTTTGTTCCTTATTGATGCGGCGATATTCATTGCCTCTGAAAAAGCGGGCACTCCTTGGATCATCATCGATGTCCAAGTCAGAAACAGCCTCAGGTAGCACCTTGTTGTCATAGCTGAGCAGCATTTCATCGGAGATTGTCATAGCTGCTTCCTTGGCGGCTGTGCCCCGGTTTTGATAATCATCAAACAAGGAGGCTGGTTCCGGGAAAGTCTTCTTAGAAAAGCGCTCGAATTTTTCTGGACTGGGCCACCAAGCTCGGTGCGGGGCCTTGTGCAAATACATCATCAAAAACGGCTTTTCTGGATTTCGTTTTTGATCGAGCCAGTCGATCGTGAGATCTGTGATAATATCGGTGACATAGCCTGTAATGGTCGTATCTCCATCTGCCGTGATAAATCGTGGATTGATATAACTGCCTTGCCCGGGAAGGATCATAAAGTCATCGACGCCCTTGGGGTTGTTGCCAAAATGCAGCTTCCCATACATAGCCGTTTCATAGCCAGCGGCCTGAAACAGTTGGGGGAAGGTGACTTGAGTGGTATCAAATGGCGTGATATTGTCAATCTTCCCATTGATATGGGTGTGCTTTCCGGTAAGTATAGTTGCTCTTGATGGTGCGCAGATGGAGTTGGTCACGCAGGCATTGGTAAACAGCATACCTTCCTTTGCCAGGCGATCGATATGAGGGGTATTGATCAATTGATCGGAGTAGGCACTAATCGCCTGATAAGCATGGTCATCAGACATGATAAAGAGGATGTTGGGTCTTTGTTGCTGCTCTTCTTCTACGGCAGTGCAGGCACCAAAAGCCAGGATCAACATCGCAAGGACCAAGACTTTGCTCAGGTTGGTTTTCGTTTGCATTTGCTATTTCGATTTGTTGACAGTACATGCTCATTCGCAATGCACCGCTAATTTTTCTTTTAGGTTAAGCTTATCTCTCTTCATGCTTGCTTGAACCATGAAAAATTTGGCTCGACCAAAAAAGCAATCTAAATCTGCTCTCTTACTTATTTGATTTATATAAATATGAAGTGAAAGGTAACAGATTCCACCGCCCAACCATAAAGGTATAGAGAATAATGCAAAACAGTCTGCTCTACATCTTCGATATGAACTAGAAATCTACCAAAATTTATGTGAACAAATATTACGTAACCTCTTAAATCAAACCTAAATGGCACTAACTGATTTCAGTTCTGTTTATGTAGATATACATGAAGCAGGATTTAACAACATTCTTCGGCATTTTCAGCTGCAACGGCCTTCCTTATTCAATTATGGCACCGCTGATATGCTTGAAAACCCCAGACTCTTTTGTGTCCCTATTTCCGCTCACCCGGCAGTGGCTCAATATTCAAATCCGGTCGCTACCGGAATACCCTATGTTCCAATTCCTGGATACTTCGGTCCACATGGTTTGTCTGCCTGCATGCAGGTGGTGATAGCAGGCCTCGATTTCCATCCGGAAAACGTAATTACTCCTTTGCCTCAAGAACTTCAGCCCTTGGCTCCACAAGAAACCTCCTTAACCGCTACGCTTTCGATCGGGCTGGGATGTCCAGGAGGAAGTATCCTGGAACAATTTGTCCCCGCTCCAGGAAACGAACCGGATTTAGGGAAGTTATTTGACGATATTCCCTCCCCTACGCAGCCATTTCCGTCTCAGAAAATGATCTGTTTCAGGCTGGAAGTTTACGCGAAGGTGCGGATCGTCAGAAACCCGCCGGTCATGGAGATGAGGCTCCTGAATCTAGAGATAGTAGATATATCTCCAAACGCCATGGAGAAAGCCATTGAGTGCTACGCGATCACCCTCGTGAAGCTGGCCCTTATTCCACAAGTGCGGATTATGATGGAAGACTTGGTCTTTGAATTAAATGACTTCATTTCACTGGCTCCAGCACCGATATCTGCTGATATCCCATTTAATCCTTCGGTCGCCAATGATCGGATCGCTATATTCTATAACCTCCTTTAATCCCTAGAGATGCAACATATTAGAATTGCGGCTTCGGAAGAGGCCTTTAAAGAACTATTTAATAGAATTCGAGATGACTTTTCTTGGAGTAACTCCAATAGTGTGGATCTTGGCCCCTTTACGGCCGGGTATGGCGTTGGAGTAAAACTTGAAGGGGGAAGTATTAATCTTCAAAATACCCCAGATCGGGTCGTATTGAATGAGCTCGATGTAGTGATCGACCCTCTATTCCTGCAAATCGGGATTGACTTACCTACCATTTGTACACCCAGCATCTGCCTGTTCTGGCTTCCGATTGTGGGATGTGTTCTCGAAATCCCTTCTTACTGCCTTTTTGAAGATGATATCGACTTTGGCCTTGATCTAGATCTGGGTAATATCATCGAAGCAGAGATATCAGGGGCCTTTAATGTAGTAACGAATTATTATAACAATCCCGCTAAAGCAGGGCAAAGTGATCATCAAGCTTACTTCAGCGACAGTGCCAATCGCTGGCAGTTTTTGCTAGATCCGATCTGGCTAGACCTGGACATCATCGATATCGCTGATGTAGTTGGTAATATTTTAGATGCGGCCATTGATGCAGCCATCGACAACTTCCTGGGTGGTGCGCCTGGCTTTGTGGTGGATTTGATTGAATGGTTGTTTGGAGGAATTGTCGATCTTATTGTTGGAGCGCTAGACATTTTCGATGATATCGACGAGTGGCTCTCCGATCTGTTAGGAGTTAGCCTAGGCTTATTTGACACCATCCTTACCGTTATCGCGGAGTTCTTAGCCGCGGACAACCCAATCTACGAATTTCAGGACCCCTACCCCATGCTGAGCTCGGGTAGTCTGATCCCCGTCTTATTACCCATCGAAAATGTGGATGTAGATATCACTAATGATGAATTCCTTGTCTTAGCAGATATCGGCAATTAATTGATTTGTTCAGCTTTAAAAATGAAGAAAATGCGTTTAAACAGAAATATAATCGGTAAAACGAAATTCGATAGCCGCTTTATCAATATTTTGGCTTGCACGGTGCATCCACTAAAAGAACCTGGAGCGTACTTTGGTACGGTCTATTTGAAAAAGGAAATAGCCGCCGAATTTGAAGTATTCCTCGATGAAGGAGTCGAAGTCTCACAAGTTAACATCGACATGGATGCCTTAGTATCTCAAAGTTTGAGTGGCGGCAAACGACCCGTATTTAAAGTGGGTAAAAATGGACATGTACTTTTCTGCGCTACCAAATCGGATCAGGCATTCCGGGTCCGCTTAACCAAAAACCCGGAGCAGAAGCGCCCGGATTTTGACTCTAAGAACCTACAGGAAAATGATCTTTACATCACACAGTACTTCCAGCCGGGTAAGTATGTGGCGACACACAGTAGTTGCAAGGGGCAACAGTTGGAAATAGACGTAGCCTACCCTCAAAAGAAGCGGCATAGCCGTTCTAGTTTATACCAGAAAAAGAACATAGAAATCCGTAAGGACGGTTTTTCCGACCAACAGATCACCCTCTTACCACTACAAGCCTTAGTGTTTAACAATTTGGTTCCTGGCCACATTGTCATTGAATTAGTAGAAGCCTGTCCAAAACCGGATACCATCACTCGCACTAAGGCCTCCGATTTAATCAAGGCTAAGTTGAAGAAAAAAGGCTTAGATAATAGTATACGAAAGTACAGATGGAGAAATCCGAAGTATAGGCACCTACAGGAAAAACAGTAGAAACAGATTGGATCATTAATGCCTATATCTCAAGACCGGTAGAAGTCATCTCAAAGATAATTTTGGGATGGCTTCTTGTCTTTGGTAGCTTGCAGATTGCTACCCGCTAAGAATATTAAAGGTGGCAGGGGATCATAAAGACTGCCGCAGTTCACCCCCTCTCGTTTCATGCTATCAATGCAGACAATAGACATCCAGTTTCCAGCTCAAATGCCTCAACTGTGCTTAGATAACAAGGCTTCAGCATACCAATTGACAAAACGGGCGGAGGCAAACCTTCCGCTTTGTCCTAGAATAGATATCCAAACGGTGCCACATTTCCTGCAAATACCTTAAATTTAGCGTTTAGTTATAGCACATGCCTCAAATAAGATGCAGAATTCAATGCGAATAATGTTTCGTCAACAAGTCAAATTCATCCTGGTCTCGCACTCCTTGCTACTGCTCTGTAGCCTTTTTATCATTAGCAACTTACAAGGCCAAAATACGGCCGTTAAGTCCAGTCAACAGATCGGTCTACCGTATATTCAAAATTTCACTTCTGTGGAGTACAATGCTCATCCGCAGAATTATGCTATAACACAAGACCCACAGGGGCTCATATACTTTGCCAATGGCAATGGCGTTTTGCAATTTGATGGGGTAAATTGGCGCACGCTACCTCTCCCCCAAGGAGGGATAGCCTATTCAGTAGGTTGTAGCAAAAACGGAACGATTTATGCTGGGGGAGAAGGAGATCTCGGTTATCTAGCCCCCGATAAGGATGGTGTGCTTCAGTTTCAATCTTTGCTAGAACAGCTTCCCGAGGAATTTCGTGATTTCACCTATGCCTGGCAGATTTCGATAACCGAGGCGCTGGTGTACTTCATGACGGACAAATACTTGCTAGCTTGGCCCGTTGATGGTATAGAAAGCACGTTTAAAGCTTGGACACTAAAAAATATCTATCATACCAGTCATGTAATTGAAGACGAGTTATACCTCTGGGAATGGGCTAGAGGTTTGGAAAAAATCGTCGGAGATTCGCTGCAAGTTCTACCGGGGGGTGATGCTTTCGCCAATAGTACCATTAGAATCTTGGCCTCTTTGGATGATCCTACGGGCAAACTTTTCGTCGGTACCGTGCAAAAGGGCTTCGCTACTTATGATGGCGCCAAAGTGGAAAGGATACAGCTTTCTCAAAAACTCACGTCGCTAATTGAGGAAGGTTCTCTTTCGAATAGCGTTCGTTTGTTGAACGGTACCTTCGCATTCGCCACGCTAGGAGGTGGCATCATTCTAACGGACAGTGCTTATCAGATCTTGCAAGTCTTGGATGAGACGACAGGTCTCGGAGACAATCAAGTTACTAACCTTTTCGTAGATCGATCTGGTATGCTTTGGGCCACTATGTACGATGGCCTAAGCCGAATTGAATTCCCGTCTTCTTTTAGTTCTTACTCCGAAAAACTTGGATTATCTGGACATGTGCAAGGTACCTTCCGGGATCGAGAGCAATTATACGTTTATGGGTATTCAGGAATATTCCAATTGTCAGCGCCCAAGCTAGAAGACACGCGAACCAACTTTCAGTTCAGAGGGGATCTCATGCCTGATCGTTCAGGAATAACAACGGTAATGGAGATGGACGATCATGTGATCGTCGGTTCTAGTGGGGGGATAGGTACAATTAATCCAGCAGCAGGCCAGGCGAAAGATCAAAATAATTTCGCCTATAAAGGGACGAGTAAATTACTGCGATCGCGTTTCAGACAGGATTTGTTTTATGCTGCGATGGGTAATACTATTGGGCTTTTCCAAAAAGATAAGGAAATCTGGAAATTTATCGGACACATCAGCGGCCTGCCAGAACTCACCTATAGCCTGGTAGAAACCGCTCCTGGTCAATTGTGGGGCACCTCTTCCAATTTTGTCTTTCTAATAATCATGGAAGAGACGATTGCACCGCAGGATCAAGTCATAAAAGCTAATCCTGATAGCGTAATTGCGGCACAGGTAAATACCTTTGATAAATCCAACGGCATGCCCGAAGGCTATGTTTCTGTGCATTTGGTGAATGATGAAGCCATTTTTGCAACACCTGCTGGCTTGCGACGCTTCAATTCCTCTAAACGAAGGTTTGAACCCGAACTTTCCCTTCCTTACACAGATACCACTGAAGCCATTGTTTTAATGCAAGTTCAAGACAATGGAAATGTCTGGTTTGTTAGTAAGGGGGAAGATCGTGCTTCATTGATTCAACTGAAGGCCCAAGGCAACAATCAATATTCAATACAGTCTACTAATTTTCAACATATCTATTCTCAGGGTTTAAGTATTACCAGTATTGAAGAAGATCCAAGTGATCCAAATATTGCCTGGATCTCTACTTCCAGTGGATTAGTGAAGTACAATGCTGGAGTGAAGGCAGACTATGCACAGACTTATGAGGTTCTAATCAGGAAGATCCTCGTTAATAATGATTCCGTATTGTATGGTGGTGCCAGTGCCAATCAAGAAATACCTAAGTTGGCTTTTGCATTTAATTCTATGCGTTTTGAATATGCTGCTCCCTATTATGATTTGCCTGAAAAGACCAACTATCAAGTCCGCCTGGAAGGATTTGATGAAAATTGGTCTCCCTGGACCACAGAAGCAAGAAAGGACTATACTCAGCTACCAGAGGGTAGATATACCTTCCGAGTGAGGGCCAAGAATGTCTTCGGCACCTTGGGAGAAGAGGGAAGTTTTAGTTTCTCCATTCTGCCTCCCTGGTACCGCAGTTGGTGGGCCTATCTGCTGTATAGCATAGCAAGTATTAGTGCATTGCTTGGGTTCACATACACTTATAATGCCTGGAGAACTCGTCGCCTTGTCGAGCAAAACCTAGAACTAGAAAGGTTAGTAGCCGAGCAAACCGAAGAATTAAGATTGAGTAATGAAAAATTAAAAGAATTAGATCAATTAAAATCTCAATTTTTCACGAATATTTCCCACGAATTTCGAACCCCATTGACCATCATTACTGGGATGGCCAATCAGATCAAACAGAGTCCTTCCAAATGGTTGGAAAAAGGCACGACGATGATTCTTCGAAATAGCGCCAGTCTGCTACAACTAATCAACCAAATCTTGGACCTAAGAAAGCTGGAGCGAGGAGGTATGCAGGTCAATAATACCCAAGGGGACATCGTCCATTATCTTCGTTATTTGCTCGAAGCGTTTCATTCCCTTGCTGAAAATAAGGACATCAAAATACACTTTCTCAATAGTACGGAATCCTTGATGATGGACTTTGACAAGGATAAAATGATGCATATCTTCACAAATTTGATGTCCAACGCACTCAAATTTACTCCGGAGAAAGGGAATGTTTATGTCCGTACGGAGATGGATGTAGCCCATGAAGATGAATTACCCCTCCTACATATTAAAGTCCAAGACACCGGAATTGGCATTGCCGAGGACAAGTTGGACAAGGTCTTTAATCGTTTTTTCCAAGTGGAAGGCAGTCAAAAAAAGACCGCTGGAAAGAAAAGTAAAGGCTCTGGTATTGGACTATCATTGGTACAGGAATTAGTTCAAGTATTGGATGGTAAGATTGAAGTAAGTAGCGAGGTGGGTAGAGGGACAACTTTTCATATTACGCTACCTATCACCAACGAAGCTCCGATAGAAGAGATAGAACAAATCGCAGAGGTAGTCGAAGCAGCCCCCCTTTCTCAAGCAAAAGTGGAGTTGCCAGCAGTCAGCCCAAATGAAAGCCAGGAATTACAGCATATTGAGAAGCCCCAACTTCTAATTGTAGAGGATAATCCCGATGTAGTACACTACTTACATTCCCTCCTGGAAGAACGCTATCACTTACAAATTGCTACTGATGGAGAAGAAGGCATTGATATGGCGCTTTCTTCTATCCCCGATCTGATCATTAGTGATGTAATGATGCCCTACAAAAATGGGTATGAACTGTGTGATACCCTGAAACGGGATAAAACCACCAGTCATATTCCTATTGTACTGCTCACCTCACGAAGCGATGAGGAGTCTAGGTTAACCGGTCTAGAAAAGGGAGCTGATGCTTACCTAACTAAACCCTTTAATCCCGAGGAGCTGTTTCTTAGGCTCAAAAAACTACATGACCTAAGGCTAAAACTGCTAGCTCGATATAACTCTGTAAGTTCATCTCTACAATTGGGAGGAGAGTTTGGGGCTGGTATCGGATCTACTCAACTGGAAGATCAATTCATCAGCAAGTTAAATGGAATCATTGAGGAGCATATTGATGACGAGCAATTCGGTATTATTGAACTCTGTAAAGCCATGGCCATGAGCCGCACTCAATTGTACCGGAAATTAAAATCCTTAACCAACCGATCCATCTCGAATTATGTCCGCTCTATTCGCTTGCATAAAGCCAAAGAACTTCTTGCAAAAGGCGACTTAAATGTGACGCAGGTGGCTTTAGAAGTGGGCTTTAATGATCGTACTTATTTTTCTCGTGCCTTCATTAAAGAGTTTGGTACTTCTCCTAAATCTATCCATAAGCAGTAATTATACTCCATCCTTATCTTGCACAGCAAGAAGCGTTTTGCATTTTTAGGATAAACGAAGCATTAGCATCCCCTCTCCTTACAAAAATCAAACCGTATTCAGGCCTTGTCTTGCCGAAAAAGAGCATTCATGGCTAATCCAAGCGGAAGCCATCTCAATGACATGTTGAGATGGCTTCTGTCTTTATTCCCTACTCTGTATCCTACCATTCTACAGTCTTGCTTCCACTTAGCCCTTGTACAGTAGGACATCCTAAGCAAATCCACACCTGAAGCTGGTAAAATAAGAGCCAAGCAACCAAAACAAGGCCGTTCCTCTTGCTTATTCCTATGATTTCGCCCCAGCAAAACAGTCAACACAATATTTAATTTAAATCGCTGAATATCAAATACTTAACATGAAATTCGCAAACAATAATGCAAGTCAAAAAAACAATATTCTAAGTATTGTCCAAAAAGGTAACACAATTGGAGAAATAGTTAACACCGCTACTCTCTGAGTGCCTCATCTTTGTATCGTATTCAACAAATAAGATCATTTCGAGCATAAAATTTTTAATCATGAAAAAGCAAGAAAATAATACAGTTCAATGGAAGTTCAAATTCCTATTCGGAATATGCCTTTGCTTTTTATTGCTTTCCACTAAAGGAAAGGCTCAGAACGCTTTAACCGCCAATGGCCAAACACACACCATTTCTTATTCTGGTCGTTACGTAGATTATATCGTTCCAACTACTTCCACCTATCATTCCATTTACGTCAAGGCTTTGGGCGGGGACGGTGGAGATGCAACTAACCATTCTCCCGATGGCGGAAGAGGAGCACAAGTAGAAGGATATTTGAAGGTTAATCCTGGTGATACCTTTCGCTTTATTGTCGGGAGAAAAGGAGAAAGTAAAGGGGATTATGGTGGCGGCGGTGGTGGTACAGCGATTGCCATCAAGAAAAATGGGGAAGACACTTGGCAATTAGTCCTGGTTGCTGGTGGCGGTGGTGGCGCTGGCTTGGATAGAGATGGCCGTGAAGGAACGACCTCCACCAGCGGATCCAATGGTATTTCCACAAATGATTTGTTTCAAGATGGGCATGCATATAATGCCGGTACTAATGGCAATGGAGGAGGCAATGCTGACGGTGGTAGTGGCGGCGGAAAATCTACTGCTGGCAAGGGGGGATATGGCGATACTTATGGCGGACAACCAGGATACTCAAATGGTATACCCACTGGAGGAATCGGAGGAATCGGAGGTCAAAACCAAGCTGGCTCAGCAAGTTGGGCTGTTGGGGGTTGGGGCTTCGGCGGTGGTGGTGCAGCCTATCGCTCAAGTTCAGATCTACATTCCGGTGGCGGTGGCGGTGGCTATTCCGGTGGCGGCGGCGGTCAGAATGAAGGTGGCGCCGGTGGTGGTGGTAGTTATTCCAACATCGCCTATTTGATCAATGCGAGCAAAACATCTCGCGGTTCAGGTAATTCACCTCTTGATGGTTGGATAAGCTACCAATTCTTGCCGAATGAGCTAGGTCCTGTGCTAGCTATTAACTGGCAAGGCTTTAGTAAGTGCATTGATAATAGTGGAGGCAAGACAGATGATCACAACAAAATCCAACTGTGGGATTGCCAATCCGATAATCCAAATCAAAAATGGGTCTTTCTACCAGATTTCACGATAAGGCTGGCAAGTAGCATGGATAAGTGCTTGGATTTAGAAAATCGCAATACCTCCAATAACACCAAGATCCAGTTGTACCAATGCAACGGTACCGGTGCACAAAAATGGATTTTTGAGGGTACCACCATGATGATCCGGTACCATGATAATATGAATAAATGCCTCACTATTGATAAGCACGATGGTTCAAATGGTAGCCAGGTTTATCTCTACGATTGTTCCAGAGGAAATCTAGGTCAACAATGGAATGGACAAGGTTTTGCAGCTGCTTATACTTCTACCTCACACGTGAGATCCATTAGACCGGATTATGCAACTAGCAAGGCTTTTGATAAAACGGGTGTGAATGCCGAAGATGCTAAAATCTGGTTGTGGGATTATAGCTCATCCAACACCAACCAACAATGGACATTTGATGACTTTGCTATCAAGCTGAAAAAAGAAATTAATAACACAGAGATGTGCATTGATTTGCCTAGTAGAAATACCAAAAATGGACAAGATCTGCAAATTCATCATTGCAACAATACAGTTGCTCAGCAGTGGATCTATGATGGCATTTTTAAGGCCATTCGGTATAAGGGTGATCTCAATAAGTGCATAGATGT